>CAZLRQ010000234.1:0-3939 GCA_964562035.1 uncultured Rhodoferax sp.
TACGTGCTGGACGAACCCACCGTGGGCCTGCACATGGCCGATGTGGAAAAGCTCATCAAGGTGCTGCACCGCCTGGTCAATGGCGGCCACAGCGTGGTCGTCATTGAGCACGACCTGGACGTGATTGCCGAGGCCGACTGGGTGATTGACCTCGGACCCGACGGCGGCACCGCCGGCGGCCGTGTGGTGGCCGCCACCACACCGGAGGGCGTGGTGCAACTCGGCACGCACACAGGGGTGGCGCTCAAGGCCGTTTTGGCCCGCTAATGCGGGGAATTGACGACAGGTGAGTGGGGTGAGCGCAGCGCCCGATGGCGGGCCTGCTGCAAAAAATCTGTCACGCTACTGTCACGCGATTGGCACAGAATCGGTCGGGTTTTCCCTCGGTTCTCCGTCAATCGGGCCCGCTGGGTCCGGCTTTCCAGAAAGTTCGCTTATCCATGGCACACGCAGACTCCTCAACCATTTTCGGGACCTCCGGTTCTTTTTCACGCCAGATTTTTGGCGTTCTGTCTGTGGTTTTGATGGTGGCGCTGCTGGGCTCTGCCATTGGGTTCGGGTCTTTGCTGCGGGTGTCTGGTGAGACTGGGCGGATGGTGGACGAGGCGATGGCGGCTGAACGTCTGGCCAGCGATTTGAACCGTGCCATTTCGGTCAATGTGGCGCGCTCCAAGGCACTGGCGTTGAGTTCGGAGCCGCAGGTGGGTGACGCGCTGACCCCGGAAATCAACCAGACTTCGGCACAGATCGAAGCCTTGCTGAACCAGTTGGATGCCTTGCTGGTGACGGCCGCAGACAAAGCGATTCTGGGCGGCATGCAGGCCGCCAACATTGAGTTTCTCCAGGCCAGCCAGGCGCTGACCAGTGCCCGGGACAGTGGCTTGACATCGCGCATTGAGCAGGTGGTTGCCCAGCGCTTCAATCCGGCAGCACAGGCTTTGCAGGCGGCGGTGGCCCGGTTGGGTGACGCCCAGCGCGCCAACATTGACGCCAGCGTGCTGGGTATCAATGGCATGAGCCTGAATGCCCGCTGGGCGCTGATGCTGTTCAGCGCCGGTGCCTTGGTCCTTGGCGGCTTGTTGTCGGTTTGGCTGGTGCGCCGCATCACCCGACCGATTCAGCAAGCCGTGGACACGGCAGACCGGGTGGCGGCCCTGGATTTGACCGCTCACATTGACGGCCATGATCGCGACGAGGCTGGGCGCTTGCTGGTGGCGCTGGCGCGCATGCAGGCGTCTTTGCGGTCTTTGGTGTCGGAGGTGCAGTGCGCCAGCCAAAGCGTGGCCGAGGGTGCGACGCAGATCGCCGCCGGCAACCTGGATGTCTCCAGCCGGACCGAGATGGCCGCCTCGTTTCTTCAGCAAACGGCGGCTTCGATAGAGGAGGTGGCTGCGACCATGCACGCCTCTCTGGATGCCGCGTTTCGGGGCGAAGCGCTGGCCCAGTCCGCCGCCCAAGAGGCGCAGGGCGGCAGCGCCGTCATGTCGGAGGTGATGCAAACCATGAGCGAGATTGACGCATCTTCGCGCCAGATTGTGGACATCACGGGCGTCATCGACAGCATTGCATTTCAGACCAACATCCTGGCCCTGAACGCGGCCGTCGAGGCGGCTCGCGCAGGCGAGCAGGGACGGGGTTTTGCAGTGGTGGCCGCCGAGGTGCGCATGCTGGCGAACCGGTCTGCCCTGGCAGCACGCGAGATCAAGGCGCTGATTGCGGTCTCCGCAGACAAGGTCAAGAGTGGCACAGCCAAGGTTCGCGTGGCACAAGACACCATGCGCACCATCGTCGATTCAGTGGCGCGTGTGACCTTGGCCATTGGCCAAATCACAGCGGGTAGCCGCGAACAAAGCAGCAGCATGGCCAGCATCAATGCGGCGGTGAGTCAGTTGGACCAGATGACCCAGCAGAACGCGGCCGTGGTCGAGGAGTCTGCGGCGGCCACGCAGAGTCTGCAAGACCAGGCTGGCGAATTGCGGGATGCTGCGGGTCGCTTTCATTTGCCGCGCCTGGCGCTGGCGCTCTAGGGGCGCCCGAGGCGCTCGTGTCATGCCAAGCCCATTGATGATCGATTCGCAAGCCTTTGCCGGCCCGCGCATCGGGCCCAGCCCGGTGACCCCTGTGGCCCTGCACACCCATGCGGTGCGCCGCGGGCGAGGACCGTTGGCCGGTCTGATGCGGAGTTGCCAGCTCTACTCGGTATTTCAGCCCGTGGTGTCGCTGCGCGATGGCGCCATTTATTCGCACGAAGCTTTGATTCGGGGGCCACAAGGCACCTCTTTTCATGCCCCGGACGCCCTCTTGATGGCGGCGGAGCACGAGAGTCTCAATTTTGAGTTTGAAAACTTTTGCATCACGGTGGCGCTTGCGCGCTGGGGTGCCTTGCAAGAGTCCGGGCGTCTGTTTGTCAACATCAGCGCCGAGGTGTTGGTGCAGGTGCTCACGCACTGTGGGCGTGACGCCTTGATGGCGTTGATCAGTGGATTTGGGGTGTTGCCGCGCATGCTGGTGCTGGAGATCACCGAATACGAGCGTGTGGCCGACATGGAGGCGCTGGCCTGCGTGGTGAGCGAAATCCGCTCGGCGGGGGTGTCGCTGGCGCTGGATGACTTTGGCGATGGTCGCTCCAGCCTGCGGCTGTGGTCGCAACTCAAGCCCGAGTTTGTGAAGATCGACAAATACTTCACCAAAGACATCAGCCAGAACGCCGACAAGCTCAAGACCATCCAGGCGCTGCAGCAAATTGCCGCCATTTTTGACACCGCCCTGGTGGCTGAAGGCATTGAGACCGAAGACGACTTGCGGGTGCTGCGTGACTTGGGCATCGAGTATGGGCAGGGCTACTTTCTGGGGCGCCCCGCACTTTTGCCACGCGAGCAGATTGAAGGGCAAGCCCTGCGGGTCATGCAGGACCGCCGGGTGGCGGTGTTCCCGGAGTTGCGCCGCGCTTGCAGTGCCGGCTCCTTGAGCCGTCTGGCGGTGGTCGCCGCGCCCACCGTTCATGCGGGCACCACCAACGAAGCGCTGGCAGCCGTCTTTTTGGCGGACGCGAGGCTGCATGCGGTGGCCGTGCTGGAGGGGCATCGGCCCGTTGGCATCATCAACCGGACGCTGTTCATGAACGAGTACAGCAAGCTCTTTTACCGAGAGGTCTGGGGCCGCAAGCCGTGTCTGGTGCATGCCAATCTGGCGCCCCGGCTCATTGAGCGCAACCACAACGTGGACGAACTGGTGGGCATCCTGACCTCGGACGACCAGCGCTACCTGGTGGATGGCTTCATTGTGACGAACAACGGGCGTTACGAGGGCATTGGTACCGGAGAGCAACTGGTGCGCTCCGTGACGGAAACCCGCATTGAGGCGGCGCGACACGCCAACCCACTTACTTTTTTACCGGGCAACATTCCGATCAGCCAGCACATTGACCGGTTGCTGCGCAGTGGTGTCGAGTTCGTGGCGTGCTATGCCGACCTGAATAATTTCAAACCCTTTAACGACCAATACGGCTATTGGCGCGGCGATGAAATGATTCGTCTGGTGGCCCGGCTGGCGCTGGCGCACTGCGACCCGCAACGCGATTTTGTCGGCCATGTCGGTGGCGATGACTTCATCTTTTTGTACCAGAGCGCTGACTGGCAATCGCAGTGCGAGCAACTGGTCCGCGAATTTGCCGACCGGGCCGTTGAATTATTTGACCCGATCGCACGCCAGGCGGGTGGCATTCAGGCCGAAGACCGCTACGGCGTGTCCCGGTTTTTTCCCATGACCACGATCTCCATTGGGGCCGTCAAAATTCAGTCCGGCGAATTTTCCAGCGCCGAGGAGGTTGCCTCCCTGGCGGCACAGGCCAAGCACCAAGCCAAGACGCAGGGCTCGGAGCTGTTCATTTTGGATCGCACAGACATGGGGCCGCTTACCGCCGCCGTGCCGGCCTCGTCC
>CAZLRQ010000235.1:0-3936 GCA_964562035.1 uncultured Rhodoferax sp.
AGCAGGTCATGGCTCAACACCTGCCCTTCGGGCAAACGGCCCGACAAGACCGCATACACGGCCTGCACGTGCAGCAGGCCCTTGCCGGTGAACGTGCCCTCGCCGAAGAGGTCCTGGTAAACCTCGGAGGTGGCGGCGCTGTAGGGGTCAATGCCGCATTGCCCGGCAAACAGCCAGCGGTAGGGGGTTGCGTTCTGGGCGTCTGGCAAAGGGGTAGCCACATGCGGTTGCAAGATGCTGTAGCCGCGAACCACCGTGCGCCCGGTGGCGTCCAACTGCGGCTGGTTGTGCGGGTGGGCCGCCACCCCGACCAGCTCACGCAGCTGCCCGGGCGGCAACTGCGTGTCGCTGTCCAGCGTGACGATATAGCGCACCTGACGGGCCAGACGTGAGTCTTCCCCCAGGTCCAAAAATTCACCCTGCGAACCCTGCGCCAGGGCCGTCACCAGTTGCTCCAGTTTGCCGCGCTTGCGCTCCCACCCGATCCAGCGTTGCTCGGTGTCGCTGAACCGGCGCTTGCGGTGCAACACGATGAAACGCGGCGCGCCAGTGCTGTCAAAGGGGTAGCGCACATTGAGGTGTCGAATCTCGGTCACGGCCGACTGAAGCAGCGCGGCGTCAGCGGACAGCACTTCGGTGTCGGCATCTGCCCAGTCGGTGAGCAGCGCAAACTGGGCCTGCGCTTGCGGGTTGCCCAGGTAATGTTGCTCCAGGCGCAACGCCAGACCGCGGGCTGATGCGCCGTGGGTCAGCATGGCGGGTATCACCACCATCACCCGGTGCTCTGCAGGAATGCCCTGCGCCAACGCCAGGCGCGGCAAGTGCTGTGGCTTGACCGATTCACTGATGAGCCGGTTGATGAGGGCCACCACGGTTTCCGAGGCGGGCAGCAGCATCAACCCCGCGGCCAGCAGGGCCAGGGCACCCGCCAGGTCGAAGCCCATGGCGCTGGTGGCATAACTCAACAGCCACGCCACCAGCGCCAGGGTGCCGCCGACCATGGCGGCCAGGTAACACGGCAATGTCACGTGGCGCCGAATGGACGGCCAAGCCAGGCCAAAGCGGGGGGCCAGCCCCAGCGCAATATTCAAATCGGCACGGCCTGGGCCACTGAGCCAGTGCGCGGCCACCGTCTCGTTGGGGAATGCCACCGTGTCGTCGGCCATGAGCATCAGCAATGTTTTAGCGACGGTCACTTCGCTGCAATGGCTGCGCTGCGCGAGACGCTCAATGGTATGCAGCGTCACATCCTGGGTGCCCACCTGCTCGGACTGAAACACCGGGGCCGTCAGCATCAAGCGCATCAGGGTGCTGGTGCGGGCCACGATGTCGGGCCAGTCGGCGTCGCCAATGGCTCTGAGCGAGGTCACGGCGTTGCTGACACTCAGGTTGTCGGCGGCCTGGTCGGCAGGCTGGTGCTGAATCGCCGCCCGGTCGGGCAGCACATGGGCTAACCACGTTTGGTACACCGCATCGCCGGGCGAGCGGCGGTCTTGCAAACGCTGCACCATTTGTCCCAGAAACACCACCCCGACCCCCCGAAAAGTCAGCCATTCGAGTAGCCGGTCCAGATCGCGCGGGGTGAAGTTTTCAATCTTGTCGCAGCAGAGGTTGGCCATTTCCCGCGCCGCCTTGTTGGCGGCCACGCGTTCGGCCAAGCGGCGCAGGTTCTCAATCAGCACCACCCGCAGCGTGGTCGGGAGTGCCCACATCTCACTGAGGTTGAGCTCCCGGGTTTCCTGGTACGCCAACAAAAACTGGACCAGCAAGTCCTCGTCAAAAGCACTGTCGGTGTGGGCCACAAAAGCCCAGGCGATGCCATAGACCCGCGGCAAACCCGCCAACGGCTCGTCCTGCAGCACAGGCAAAGCACGGAAATAGCTCCGCGGCAGGCCTTCGTGGATTTCCTTGGACTGTGCGCCAATCAAATGAAAGTTATCCAGCAACCATTCCGCAGCCGGGCTGATGTCAAACCCGGTGCTGGCTTGCGCGCTGATAAAGCTGTGCGCCTGGCGCAGCACTTCGATGTTGTCCTGCAACCGCGGAAAGAAGTTGGCTGCCCGCGAACGGCCCACCCGGGCACGGTGCGTCTCGCCCAGACTGCGGCCATGCTGCGCAAACCGCTGGGCGCCAAAGATCTCCGACCGAATCGGGGCCAGCAGTTGGCCATGCCCCGAATCCAACATGTCAAACAGCATGGGGGATGCCTGGGGCATCCGGCTTTTTAAGTCCTGGTGAACCATGCCTTACAGCACAAGCATGCCAACCACCACCACGACAAAAACCAGCAGCAGCAAGGTGGTCACAAAACGGGCGGACACAAAGCCGTTCATGGTTTCAGCGGCAAAGCGCAAAGCCGACAGTCGGCTATTGCCTCTTTGGCACAGCGCCAGGTGGTCTTCCAGCGCAGCCAGTTCCATGGGCGAGGTGTCGGCCTGGCCGCCAAAGGCAGAGGTGTTCCAGAGCGATGCGGTGTGGGGTTGGGTGTTCATGGGGGACTCCTTGGTTCGGCGGCAAAAGCCAGACCTTGTGTTGAAAAACGGGGCCATCACGCCTTGGCGCCTGCTCCGTCGGGTCGATAAAACCTTGCCTGAAAATGGTAGTGGCCGCCGGCCCTCCCGTCTGTCAGACGGGGCGCCAAGATGCGTAGGACAGACGCCCAACAGGACAATCTGGTCAAGGTGGGCCAACCTGCGGCAATGGGGCGGCGCCAAATTAATTTCAAAGTCAATCAGGCAAATTTCAAACCGGGGTGAAAAGACTGCCCGTAACATGCAGCCAAACCAACAGGAGACCCCATGGCCGTTATCACCACCATCGAAGACTTGCGCGTTATGGCCAAGCAGCGCGTGCCGCGCATGTTTTACGACTACGCCGATTCCGGCTCATGGACCGAGAGCACCTACCGCGCCAACGAGGCCGATTTCCAGAAAATAAAGTTGCGCCAACGGGTAGCAGTGAACATGGAAAACCGCAGCACGGCCACCAAAATGATCGGTATCAACGCCAAGATGCCGGTGGCCATTGCCCCGGTGGGGTTGACCGGCATGCAGTGCGCCGACGGCGAAATCAAGGCGGCACGGGCGGCTGAAAAATTCGGCATTCCGTTCATGCTGTCCACCATGAGCATTTGCTCCATGGAAGACGTGGCGGCCAACACACAAGCGCCGTTCTGGTTTCAGCTTTACATGATGCGCGACCGCGAGGCCATGGCCAACATGATCGAGCGTGCCCGCGCCGCACGCTGCAGCGCCCTGGTGCTGACGCTGGATTTGCAGGTGATTGGCCAGCGCCACAAAGATCTGAAAAACGGACTCACCGCCCCCCCCAAACCCACCATTGGCAACATCATCAACCTGATGACCAAGCCGCACTGGTGCCTGGGCATGGCCGGCACCCGCCGCCACACGTTTGGCAACCTGGTGGGCCACGTCAAGGGGGTGAGCGACATGCGCTCGCTGTCGGCCTGGACCAACGAGCAGTTTGACCCGCGCCTGTCGTGGGCTGACGTGGCCTGGGTCAAAGAGCGCTGGGGCGGCAAGCTCATTCTGAAAGGCATTCAGGACGTGGAAGACGCCCTGCTGGCGGTGCAAAGCGGTGCCGATGCGATTGTGGTCAGCAACCACGGCGGGCGTCAGTTGGACGGCGCGCAGTCCAGCATTGAAGCGCTGCCGGCCATCGTGGCGGCCGTGGGCGAGAACATTGAGGTCTGGATGGACGGTGGCATTCGCTCGGGCCAGGATGTTCTGAAAGCCTGGGCGCTGGGCGCCAAAGGCACACTGATCGGGCGCGCCATGGTTTACGGCCTGGGCGCCATGGGCGAAGCCGGCGTGACCAAGGCCTTGCAGATCATCCACAAAGAACTCGATGTCACCATGGCTTTTTGCGGCCACACCGACATCCAGACCGTGGGCAAGGGCATTTTGCTGCCCGGCA
>CAZLRQ010000236.1:0-3929 GCA_964562035.1 uncultured Rhodoferax sp.
CCATGACACGACGCAAACACTGGAGCCTGGGCACCAAGCTGGCTCTGGTGGGCGCGCCTTTTCTGCTGCTGGCGCTGCTCTCCACGGCCGCAACGCTGTGGGTGTCATGGCAGCTTGACGGCGGTGCAGCCGCCGTCAATGAGGCGGGCCGCATGCGCATGCAGGCCTACCGCATGGCGCTGGCCATTGGGTCGGGTGAAACCGAGTCCCTGGCCCAACAGGTTCTTGAATTTGAAAAAAGCCTGGCCACCCTGCGCCATGGCGACGCCGAGCGGCCGCTGTTTGTGCCCTGGGACAATGCGGTTCGCGCTGGCTTTGCGTTGGTGGAACAAGACTGGCGGGGCTTTCAGTCGCGCTGGGTTCAGGCCAGGCAGGACAACGTGAGGGGCTTGAGCGCGGAAACGGTGGTGTTCAGCACCCACATCGACGCCTTTGTCTCGGGTATCGAATCCCACATTGCCCACTGGACGGCCATGCTTCATTTGTTGCAAATGAGCATGCTGGCGATGGCGGTGTCGGGTGCGGCAGTGCTGCTGTTCACCGGCTATCTGTTTGTGCTGGAACCCGTGGGGCAACTCAAACAGGCGATTGAAAAAATCCAGTCCGGCGACTTCAATGCCCGGGTGGAGCGCGTCACCAGCGACGAATTTGGCACCCTGGCCGACGGCTTCAACGGCATGGCTGAACATTTGCAGTCCATGTACCGTCACCTGGAACAAAAAGTAAGCGAAAAGACCTTTCAGCTTCAGGAAAAAAATGAACGCCTGAAGAGTTTGTACGAGGTTAACGACCTGGTCGCCAAATCCACCACGCTGGACGAATTGGCCCAAGGCTTTGTCAAAAGCATCGCCAGCATCACGCACGCTGACGGCGTGGCGCTGCGCTGGTCGGACCAAGCCAACCAACGCTATCTGATGCTGGCCGCCCATGGTTTGCCGCAAGACATGGTGGACGAGGAGCAGTGCCTTAACAAACATGAATGCCATTGCGGCGCCCCTTCAGCGCAACCCGGCATGCGCGTCATCCCCATTAAAAACCTGGTGACCTCGCTGAAACACTGCACGCGCGCCGGCTTCGAGACCGTGGTGAGCATTCCCCTGCAGTTGCATGACCGGCTGATGGGCGAGGTCGATCTGTTTTTTCATGCGGTGGTCACGCCCTCGCAGGCGGAACGCTCCTTGCTGGAGGCCCTGAGCAGCCACCTGGCCAGCGGCATGGAAAACTTGCGCTTGAATTCCCTTGAGAAAGAAGCCGCCATTTCTCAGGAGCGCCACTTGCTGGCGCGCGAGTTGCACGACTCCATTGCCCAATCGCTGGCCTTCCTCAAAATTCAGGTCCAGTTGATGCGCGATGCCGTGCAGGCGGACAACACCGCCGAGATCAAGCAAGTGCTGGAAGAAATTGATGCTGGCGTGCGCGAGAGCTATGGCGATGTGCGCGAACTGCTGCTGCACTTTCGCACCCGCACCAACACCGAAGACATTGAACCGGCGCTGGCCACCACCCTGCGCAAGTTTGAGCACCAGAGCGGACTCAAATCGTCGCTCAGCATGCAGGGTCAGGGCATGCCCCTGTCGCCTGACCTGCAAATACAGGCGCTGCACATTGTTCAGGAAGCCTTGTCCAATGTGCGCAAACATGCCCGGGCCTCGCAGGTGTGGCTGGATGTGCAACAGCAACCCACCTGGCGTTTTGAGGTGCGTGATGACGGCGTGGGCTTTCAGCCCGACAACGACCAACTGGATGAAACCCATGTGGGCCTGCGCATCATGACGGAGCGGGCGCATCGGATTGGCGCCGAACTGGAGGTTATCTCGGTCCCCGACATGGGCAGCTCCGTTATCCTGACCCTCCAACCACCACCCCAGGCCATGGCATCACCCCGGCCACCCGCTCAAACCACTGCTGTGACCCATGACCATTGACACGCAAGCTCTTGAGCGCACCACGGTGCGCATTTTGGTGGTCGATGACCACACCCTGTTTCGTCGCGGACTCACCGCCTTGCTGGCCCGCGACCCGCGCCTGAATGTGGTGGGCGACGCGGCCGACGCCGGCCAGGCCCAGCGCAAAGCCCAAGAGTTGCAACCCGACCTGATCCTGTTGGACAACCACCTGCCCGGCGTCAACGGGGTCGATGCCCTGCCCGCTTTGCTGGAAGTGGCACCCAAGGCGCGTGTGCTGATGTTGACCGTGAGCGAGGATGAGAACGACTTGTCAGCGGCCTTGCGCAATGGTGCTTGCGGCTACCTGCTCAAAACTATCGAAGGCGATGACCTGACCGCCGCCATTTTGCGAACCATGCAGGGCGAGAGCGTGATTGCGCCCGAGATGACCAGCAAGCTGGTGGCCGCCTACCGTGGCGCGGCCAACCATTCCGTCAAGCCCACCCTGCCCATACCAACCGCCGGGCCCATCGCCAACCTCTCGCCACGCGAGCTGGACATCTTGCGCGGCATTGTGCGCGGCGCCAGCAACAAAGAGATTGCGCGCGAACATGGCATTGCCGAAACCACCGTCAAAATTCATGTGCAACACGTCTTGCGCAAACTCGATGTCAGCTCCCGGGTCCACGCTGCAGTGATTGCCAATGAGAGCGGACTGCTTTGATCTAGCGCAAACAGTGGCCACATTCACAACGCCATAGTTCGAGAGAACTATGGCGTTGTCATTTGGGGTAGTTCCAATGAGGTGAACCACTGCTCCTAGAGAGGGATACCGCACAAGGCCGGCCCTCCCTAAAGTACGTCATGCAAAAAAGGAGTTTTTGACATGACAAAAAAAGGGCAGGCACTCTCGGTGCTGATCGTCAGCACATTTGCATTCACCGTGTGCTTCATGGTGTGGATGATGTTCGGCGTGATCGGCATCCCGATCAAGAAGGCACTTGACCTCAACTCGACCCAGTTCGGCTTGCTGATGGCCACCCCGGTGCTCACCGGCTCGCTGATTCGTGTGCCCCTGGGCATCTGGACCGACAAATTTGGCGGCCGCATCGTCATGACCATTTTGATGGCCCTGACCGTACCCGCCATCTGGATGATGAGCTACGCCACGGCCTACTGGCACTTCCTCACGATTGGCTTGTTTGTGGGCTTGGCCGGCGGTTCGTTCTCGGTGGGCACGCCCTATGTGGCGCGCTGGTTTCCCAAGAACCAGCAGGGTTTTGCGATGGGCGTCTACGGCGCCGGCAACTCGGGCGCGGCGGTCAACAAGTTTGTCGCACCCGCCCTGGTGGTGGGCTTTGGCTGGACCATGGTGCCGCAGGTGTACGCGGCGATCATGCTGGGCACCGTGGTGCTGTTCTGGTTTTTCAGCCACAGCGACCCCAAGCACCTGGTGGCCAGCAACGTCAAGTTCACCGACCAGCTCAAGTCCCTCAAAGACCCCAAGGTCATGAAGTACTGCCAGTACTACAGCATTGTGTTTGGCGGCTATGTGGCGCTGAGTTTGTGGATGGTGCAGTACTACGTGGGCGAGTTTGGGCTGGACATCCGCACCGCCGCCCTGCTGGCGGCCTGCTTCTCCCTGCCCGGTGGCGTGCTGCGCGCCGTGGGCGGCTGGATGTCCGACAAATGGGGCGCGCACAGCGTGACCTGGTGGGTGCTGTGGGTGAGCTGGATTTGCCTGTTCCTGTTGAGCTACCCGCAAACGGATTTCACCATCATGACCACGAGCGGCGCCAAGACCTTTCACATCGGTCTGAACGTCTACCTCTTCACCGCGCTCATGTTCATTCTGGGCATTGCGTTTGCCTTTGGCAAGGCCAGCGTTTTCAAGTACATCAGCGATGACTACCCGACCAATATCGGCGCCATCAGCGGCATTGTGGGCTTGGCCGGTGGCCTGGGTGGCTTTGTGCTGCCCATCATGTTTGGTGCGCTCATGGACCTCACCGGCATTCGCTCCAGCGCCTTCATGCTGATGTA
>CAZLRQ010000237.1:0-3920 GCA_964562035.1 uncultured Rhodoferax sp.
GCCCCGCTGAATTACGCACCCTCGGGCCACAACCCTTACCCCAAGTCCATCTGCACCTCGATCAACCACCAGGTGTGCCACGGCATTCCCAACGACAAGCCGCTGAAAAAAGGCGACATCGTGAACGTGGACGTGACCGTCATCAAAGATGGCTGGCATGGCGACTCCAGCCGCATGTTCATGGTGGGCGACGTGTCGGTGGCGGCCAAACGCCTGTGCCACCTGACCTATGAGGCCATGTGGCACGGCATTGTCAAGGTCAAGGCCGGCGCTTACCTGGGTGACATTGGCCACGCGATTCAAACCTTTGCCGAAGGCCAGGGCCTGAGCGTGGTGCGCGAGTTTTGCGGCCATGGCATTGGTCGCAAGTTTCATGAAGAACCGCAAATCCTGCACTACGGCAAACCCGGCACGCTCGACCAGCTCAAGGCGGGCATGACCATCACCATTGAGCCCATGCTCAACCTGGGCAAACGGGACATCAAGGAAATGGGCGACGGCTGGACCATCGTGACCAAAGACCGCTCGCTGTCCGCGCAGTGGGAGCACATGGTGCTGGTGACCGAAACCGGCTACGAGGTGCTCACGCTGTCAGCTGGCAGCCCCCCCATTCCGGCGTTTGTGCCGGTGGCCAAAACGCCTGACGCGACCTGAACCGCCAGGCATGGATCCCGGATCAGGTCCGGGATAGCAGCCGTTCAATCAGGCGGATGACCAACCCAAAGAAACCTCAGCCATGACCGACCTCCCCGCACTGCGCACCCGCTACCGCGCTGAAAAAACTGCCCTGTTCCAGTCCCTGTTGGCCAGCGGCACTTCCACCCGGGGCGTGAGTTCGGCCTTGCGCAAGCTGTCGGCGCTGGCGGACGCAACACTGCAGACCTTGTGGCAAAACGCGGGCTTTGCGGCACCGTTTGCCCTGCTGGCGGTGGGTGGGTTCGGGCGCGGCGAACTGTTTCCGTATTCCGATGTGGATGTGCTGGTGCTGCTGCCCGACGACCAGTCGCCCGACGCCGACCCGGCACTGAAGGCGCGCATCGAAGGCTTTATTGGCAGTTGTTGGGACGCTGGTCTGGAAATTGGCTCCAGCGTGCGCTCGGTATCCGAGTGCGTGTCTGAGGCCGAGCAGGATGTGACCGTGCAAACCTCGTTGCTGGAGGCACGCCGCATCACCGGCAGCACGGCGCTGTTCACAGACTTTGAAACCCGGTTTTTTGCGGCGCTGGACCCCAAGGCGTTTTTTGTGGCCAAAACACTGGAGCTGCGCCAACGCCACAACAAGTTCGACAACTCACCCTACTCGCTGGAGCCCAACTGCAAAGAATCGCCGGGCGGACTACGTGACTTGCAAGCCATTTTGTGGGCCGCCAAGGCAGCTGGGTTTGGCAGCAACTGGGACGCATTGGCCAAAAATGGTTTGGCCACGCCGTTCGAGATTGCCCAGATCAAGCGCAACGAAGCGCTGCTGCGCCTGATTCGTGCGCGCCTGCACCTGCTTGCCAACCGGCGTGAAGACCGGTTGGTGTTTGACCTGCAAACGGCGGTGGCCCAGTCATTCGGGTTTGAGCCGCCCTCCCCCAGCACCGACCGCCGTGCTTTTGTACGCCCCAGCGAGGCGCTGATGCGCCGCTACTACTGGGCGGCCAAGGCCGTGACCCAACTCAACCAGATTTTGCTGCTCAACATTGAGGAGCGGCTGAACCCGTCCACCCACGAGCCGCGCCCCATCAACGACCGGTTCATGGAAAAAGCCGGCATGGTGGAAGTGGTGAGCGACGACCTGTACCAGCGCGAGCCGCATGCGATTCTGGAAACATTCCTGCTCTATCAGATGACGGTGGGGGTGAAAGGCCTGTCGGCACGCACGCTCAGAGCGTTGTACAACGCGCGTGGCGTCATGGACAGCAAGTTCCGCAGCGACCCGGTCAACCGGGCCACCTTTCGCCAGATACTGATGCAAGGCACCGGGCTGACCCATGCCATTCGCCTGATGAACCAAACTTCGGTACTGGGCCGCTACCTGTGGGTGTTTCGCAAAATTGTGGGGCAGATGCAGCATGACCTGTTCCACGTTTACACGGTAGACCAGCACATCCTGATGGTGCTGCGCAATGCGCGCAGGTTTTTCATCGAAGAGCACGCCCACGAGTACCCGTTTTGCTCGCAATTGGCCTCGGGCTGGGACAAGCCCTGGATCTTGTACGTGGCGGCGCTGTTTCATGACATTGCCAAAGGCCGAGGCGGTGACCACTCGGAGCTGGGCGCGGTCGAAGTGCGGCGGTTTTGCAAGCAACATGACATCGCCAAGGAAGACAGCGATTTGATCGAGTTCATCGTCAACGAGCACCTGACCATGAGCCGCGTGGCGCAAAAGTCAGACCTGAGCGACCCCGACGTGATCACCGCCTTCGCCCAGCGCATGGGCGATGAGCGCCACTTGACGGCACTGTATTTGCTGACCGTGGCCGACATCCGCGGCACCAGCCCCAAGGTCTGGAACGCCTGGAAGGGCAAACTGCTGGAAGACCTTTACCGCTCTACCCTGCGCGCGCTGGGTGGCCATGCGCCAGACCTGCACGCCGAAGTGGAAGCCCGCAAGCGCGACGCCCTGGTGCTGCTGGCGCTGCACGCCGAGCCCCATGAAGCCCACAAGGCCCTCTGGGACACGGTGGACGTGGCCTATTTCATGCGTCACGACGCCAATGACATCGCCTGGCACACCCGGCAGATTGCGCGCCACGTCAACTCGGGCAAAACCATCGTGCGTGTGCGCCTGTCGCCGCTGGGCGAGGGGCTGCAGGTGCTGGTGTACACCCCCGACCAGCCGGATCTGTTTGCCCGCATCTGCGGTTTCTTTGACCAGGGCGGCTTCAGCATTCTGGATGCGCGCGTCCACACCGCCTACAACCATTACGCGCTGGACACCTTTCAGGTGGTGGCCGCCAGCATCCCCGAGCACTACCAGGAACTGACCAGCATGGTGGAGAGCGAACTGAGCCGTGCCCTACTGGAAAACGGGCCACTGCCCCCACCCAGCCGCGGGCGTGTGTCACGCCGGGTCAAGAGTTTTCCGATTGCGCCGCGTGTGACCCTGCGGCCTGATGAAAAAGCCCAGCGTTGGCTGCTCAATATCTCGGCCAGCGACCGGGTGGGGCTGCTGTACTGCGTGGCACGCGTGCTGGCCAAGCACAAGATCAATCTGCAGCTAGCCAAAGTCGCCACGCTGGGTGAGCGCGTGGAAGACACTTTTTTGATACAGGGCGCCGAATTGCAACACAACCGGGCCCAAATCGCGATTGAGACGGAGTTGCTAGAGGCGCTGGCTTGAGGGTGAGCGCTTTTGAGAAGGCACGCGGGACTCAAGACGGCGTAGCGCTCAGCTCCGCGGCTGTCCCCCGCCCTTTGGGCTCCTCCTTGATGCCGCTGCGCTGAGCGCTACACCGCCCTGAGCCTGCAAGCGTGATTGGCGCGCGTTGGTTGCGAGGTCATTGCCTGCCAACGTTGCTGGCTGCCGATGACATCGGGGCAGATAACTCCGTAAATACCCACGGCCTACGGCGGCCTCTTTTGCCTCCTTTATTTCGCTGCGTCATCCGCCCAGCGTCTTCTACGGTGCCCACCGCAGGCATACCCATAACGCTCGCTGACAAAGGAGGGCGTGGCGTTCAGCGCAGCGGCATCAAGGAGGAGGCCACAGGCCGGGGGACAGCCGCGGAGCTGAATGGCGCGCCCTCCTTCGTCTGAAAAAAAGCCCCCTTCAGCACAACAAGCCAAACGCGTGTTTGAGACCAACGACCAACACCGCTCACCCAACCAAAACCCAAGATCCGCACCATAAAGCGCCAAATTAATGCACCTGCACGGGTAAACCCTGTTGCCGCCGGCGCCCCATCACGTTGAAAATCTGGCTAATTGGTAAG
>CAZLRQ010000238.1:0-3905 GCA_964562035.1 uncultured Rhodoferax sp.
GCCGTGATTCCTTTTGGTCCTGATATTGCCTTGGCTAACATCAATGCAGGTCTGTTGTTCATCATGGCGATCACGTCCATGGAAGTCTATGGCGTCGTGATCGCTGGTTGGGCATCCAATTCCAAGTATTCATTCTTGGGCGCCTTGCGGGCTTCTGCGCAAATGGTGAGCTACGAAATTGCCATGGGCTTTTGCTTGGTGGTGGTTTTGATGGTGTCAGCCAGTATGAACATGACAGACATCGTGACCGGGCAGGGCAAGGGTTATTTTGCGGAAATGGGTCTTAATTTCTTGTCTTGGAACTGGTTGCCGCTGTTACCCATTTTTGTGGTGTACATCATTTCTGGTTTGGCAGAAACC
The DNA here is from genome assembly GCA_964562035.1 of uncultured Rhodoferax sp. Classification (GTDB taxonomy): domain Bacteria; phylum Pseudomonadota; class Gammaproteobacteria; order Burkholderiales; family Burkholderiaceae_C; genus Rhodoferax. The sequence goes on from CAZLRQ010000238.1 coordinate 361, forward strand.
AATCGTCACCCCTTTGACGTGGTCGAAGGCGAGGCCGAAATTGTGGCTGGTCACATGGTTGAGTATTCCGGCATGTCTTACGCGATGTTTTACCTCGCGGAATACGCCAACATGTGGCTGATCTCGATTCTGGCTGCCATCATGTTCATGGGCGGCTGGATATCGCCCATCGACAGTGCATTGTTCAATTGGATTCCCGGATGGATTTGGTTGGGTCTGAAGACCTGCTTGGTGGTCAGCTTGTTTATTTGGGTCCGAGCCACTTTCCCACGTTTCCGTTATGACCAGATCATGCGTTTGGGTTGGAAGATATTCATCCCGATCACGCTCATCTGGCTGGTCGTGGTGGGCGCGTGGATGCAGACGTCCTTCAATATCTGGGGGTAAACGGAAATGACTACGCCTACTACATACGCTGCGGCGTCACCGACAGCTTTTTCTCTGCGCGACTTTTTCTCCAGCTTTTTGTTGCTGGAGTTGTTCAAGGGCCTGGCTCTGACTGGTCGATATGCGTTCAAGCGCAAGGTCACGATTCAGTTCCCAGAAGAGAAAACGCCTTTGTCGCCACGTTTCAGGGGGTTGCATGCTTTGCGTCGTTACGAGAACGGCGAGGAGCGCTGTATTGCCTGCAAGCTGTGCGAAGCAGTTTGTCCGGCCATGGCCATCACCATTGAGTCAGAAGTCCGTGCAGATGGTTCGCGTCGCACCAGCCGCTACGACATTGATTTGACGAAATGCATTTTTTGCGGCTTTTGCGAGGAGAGCTGCCCCGTGGATTCCATCGTCGAAACGCACATATTGGAATACCACGGCGAAAAGCGTGGTGATCTGTACTTCACTAAAGACATGTTGTTGGCGGTTGGCGATCGTTATGAAAGCGAAATTGCGGCCAGCAAGGCGGCGGATGCGAAGTACCGGTGATCAGTAGTTAGAAAGAATATAAATATATGGATGTCCAAGCTGGTCTTTTTTACGTGTTCTCGGCCGTGCTGCTGTTTGCGGCATTCCGGGTGATCACGGCGCGCAATCCGGTTCATGCCGTGCTATTTCTGGTGCTGTCGTTTTTCCAGGCCGCGATGATCTGGATGCTGCTCAAAGCCGAGTTTCTTTCGATCACTTTGGTGCTCGTTTACGTTGGCGCGGTCATGGTTTTGTTTCTCTTCGTTGTGATGATGATGGATATCAACGTGGACAGCGTTCGCCAGGGATTCTGGAAACACTTTCCCTTGGCTGCCGTGGTTGGTCTGCTGATCGCGGTTGAAATGGCCGCGGTCTTGATGGGCGGCTTTAGCTCCAGCGAGGCACCTCCGATGGTGGCCGGTGTCGGTCAATCGGGCGAGCAGATCTCAAATACGCGTGCCTTGGGTGTGTTGCTCTATTCTGAGTACGTTTACCCTTTGCAAATTGCGGCGGCAATTTTGTTGGTGGCGATGATCGCGGCCATTGCGTTGACGCTGCGCAAGCGCAAAGACAGCAAATTTGTGAGTCCATCGGATCAGGTGCGCGTCAAATCGAGAGACCGCATGACGGTCGTCAAGATGGCGGCGACACGTGTCGAGGTTTTGGCAACCGAGGTGGCTGAAGTCAGTGCGGAGAAAAAATCATGATGTTGACCTTAGGCCATTTCTTGTCGCTGGGTGCCATGCTGTTTGCCTTGTCAGTCATTGGCATTTTCCTGAATCGGAAAAATTTGATTGTCTTGTTGATGGCCATCGAACTGATGCTGCTGGCCGTGAACACCAATTTTGTTGCGTTCTCCTATTATTTGGGTGACATGCACGGACAGATATTCGTGTTTTTCATTCTGACTGTCGCGGCTGCGGAGTCGGCGATCGGCCTGGCGATATTGGTGCTGTTGTTCCGTAACAAGTCCAGCATCAATGTGGATGAACTCAATACGCTCAAGGGTTAATAAAAAATGAGTCAAACCCTTTCAGCTGCCACGTTGCTGGCAGTTCCTTTGGCACCGCTTGTTGGTGCAGTGGTTGCCGGTGTGCTGGGTACCCAATTTGGCGGTAACTTGGTGGGGCGTCGCGCCGCCCATTCGCTGACGATTCTGGGTGTCTTGGTGGCATTCATTATTTCTGCAATGACCCTCAAGAGCGTCGCTTTTGACGGTGCTCGATTCAACGAGACGCTCTACACCTGGATGGTCGTTGGTGGCCTGAAGATGGAGATTGGCTTTTTGGTGGACGGTCTGACCGCGATGATGATGTGCGTGGTCACATTTGTCTCCTTGATGGTTCACATCTACACCATGGGCTACATGGAAGAAGACGAAGGCTACAACCGGTTCTTTGCTTACATCTCGTTGTTCACCTTCTCCATGTTGATGCTGGTGATGAGTAACAACCTCCTGCAGTTGTTCTTTGGCTGGGAAGCCGTTGGCTTGGTGTCTTATCTTTTGATCGGATTCTGGTTCAACAAGCCCACCGCCATCTTTGCCAACATGAAGGCATTCCTGGTCAACCGGGTTGGTGACTTCGGATTCATTTTGGGCATTGGCCTGATCGTGGCTTACGCCGGTACTTTGAATTACACCGAAGCCTTTGCCAAGGCGGGCGAGCTAAGCCAGTTGGGTTTCCCAGGAACGGATTGGATGCTCATCACCGTGATTTGCATTTGTCTGTTCATCGGCGCCATGGGTAAATCAGCGCAATTTCCATTGCATGTCTGGCTGCCTGACTCCATGGAAGGCCCAACACCCATTTCCGCCTTGATTCATGCGGCAACCATGGTCACCGCCGGTATCTTCATGGTGGCTCGTATGTCGCCTTTGTTTGAGTTGAGTGATACGGCTTTGAACTTCGTCATGGTGATCGGTGCGATTACGGCCTTGTTCATGGGCTTGTTGGGCATCATTCAGAATGACATCAAACGTGTGGTGGCGTATTCCACCTTGTCGCAGCTGGGTTACATGACAGTCGCATTGGGTGCGTCAGCCTACTCGGTGGCGGTGTTTCACCTGATGACCCATGCCTTCTTCAAAGCGTTGTTGTTCCTCGCGGCGGGTTCGGTGATCATTGGCATGCACCACAACCAGGATATCCGTTGGATGGGCGGTGTCAGGAAGTACATGCCCATCACCTGGATCACGACTTTGCTTGGTTCGCTCGCGCTGATTGGTACCCCGCTGTTCTCTGGTTTCTACTCCAAAGACGAAATCATCATGGCGGTGCACGCCAGTACTTTGCCGGGTGCGGGCTTCGCTTACTTCGCGGTGTTGGCGGGTGTCTTTGTGACGGCTTTTTATTCGTTCCGCATGTACTTCCTGGTTTTCCATGGCGAGGAGCGCTACGACCAAAACCCTGATGCCCATCATGACGATCACCACCACGGGCATGACAATCACCACAAGCCACATGAGTCAGCCTGGGTCATCACGGTGCCTCTGGTCCTTTTGGCGATTCCTTCGGTATTGATTGGCTACTGGACAATTCAGCCGATGTTGTTCGGCGAGTTTTTCAAGGATGCTATTTTTGTGAACGCCGATATTCACAAAGCGATGGAAGTGTTGCGTGAGGAATTTCATGGTCCGGCGCAAT
>CAZLRQ010000239.1:0-3876 GCA_964562035.1 uncultured Rhodoferax sp.
ACCCTGCCCCAGTTTGACAACAACCGCCGCTTGATGGTCATCAAGCAGCCCATTGGCGTGTGTGCCGCCATCACCCCGTGGAACTTTCCCCTGGCCATGATCACCCGCAAAGTGGCACCGGCTCTGGCCGCGGGCTGCACCGTGATCATCAAACCCGCCGAACTCACGCCGCTGACCGCGCTGGCGGCGGCCGAACTGGCCATTCGCGCGGGTATTCCGGCCGGGGTGCTGAACATGATCACGGCCGACGGTGCGAACTCGATTGCCGTCGGCAAGGTCATTTGCGCCAGTGACGTGGTGCGCCACATCAGCTTCACGGGCTCCACCGAGGTGGGGCGCATTTTGATGGCGCAAAGCGCGCCGACCGTCAAAAAGATGTCGCTGGAGCTGGGTGGCAACGCCCCGTTCATCGTGTTTGACGATGCCGACATTGACAGCGCCGTGGAAGGCGCCATGCTGAGCAAGTACCGCAACGCGGGACAAACCTGCGTGTGCGCCAACCGGTTTTATGTGCAGGACGGGGTGTACGACCAGTTTGTCGAAAAGTTTGCCGCCAAGGTCAAGGCGCTCAAAGTCGGCAATGGCTTTGAGGCCGGCGTGATGCAGGGTCCGCTGATTGAAGACGCGGCCGTCGACAAGGTCAGCCGCCATGTGGCCGATGCCCTGGCCAAGGGCGGCAAGGTCATGGCGGGCGGCCAAAAACTGACCGGTCAGTTTTTCGAGCCCACTGTCATCTCTGAAGCTTCGGCCGACATGCTGTGCGCCAAAGAAGAAACCTTTGGGCCCTTTGCCCCCGTGTTCAGGTTCACGTCTGAGCAAGACGCCATTGACGCCGCCAACAACACCGAATTCGGACTGGCCAGCTATTTCTACAGCCGCGATGTGGGTCGCATTTTTCGGGTCGCGGAGGCGCTGGAATACGGCATGGTGGGTATCAATGTGGGCATTCTGGCCACTGAGCACGTGCCCTTTGGGGGCGTCAAGCAGTCCGGCCTGGGACGTGAGGGATCGCACCACGGCATGGATGACTATGTGGAGATCAAGTACCTGTGCATTGGCGACATCCTGAAGTAAGAGCGTATTCACGATGTTTGCGCCACGCGCCCCCAGAACCTGCTCAGTTGGGTCGCCATGAACCAGCAAGACACGCCCTCCTGGCTGCGCCGGGCGATTGTGATGAGCCTGCTGGCCGGCTTGCTGGCGGCGGGCTTTGTCGTGATGCAGCCCTTTTTGGCGGCCGTCACCTGGGCGGCCATCCTCACATACGTGTCGTGGCCTTTGCACTTGCGCGTGCTCGCCCGGTTGCGGGGCCACCGGGTTTGGGCCGCGTTGGTCATGACCCTTGTTTTAACGCTGGTGATCGGTGGCACCCTGCTGTGGGCCGGGCTGCTGCTGCGCAGTGAAGGCATGGCGGCGTTTCAGGCTGCCGATGCGCTACTGCGGGCCGGTGTGCAGGTGCCGGCACCTTTCAATCAGTGGCCGTGGTTGGGGCCCTGGCTGCAGGACTTGTTGAATGAGCTCAGCGGCGAGCGGATCGGCCTGGGCCAGCATCTGAATGAACTTGCAGAGCAATGGGGAGGCCGTGCGATGGGTTGGGCGGGTGCTTTTGGCCTGAACGCGCTGCGTCTCGGTGTAGCGCTGGTGACCGCTTTTTTTCTATTCAGGGACGGCGACCAACTTCTGGCGCAACTGAACCGCATTTTGCAAGGACTGCTGGGCCAACGGGTACAAGCTTATTTCTCGGCCGTCGGCGACACCACCCGGGCGGTCGTGTACGGCCTGTTGCTGGCCGCCCTGGCACAGGGCCTGATGGCTGGTATGGGCTACTGGGTGGCTGGCGTGCGGGCGCCCGCATTTTGGGGTGCGGTCACAGCGATTGTGGCCATGATTCCGTTTGGGGCGGTCCTCATTTGGGGCTCGATTGGTGTTTGGCTGGTCTTGCAGGGTGAGGTGAACGCAGGCTTGGGGCTGCTGCTATGGGGTGCGCTCGCCGTGAGCTGGATCGACAACCTGGTGCGCCCGATGGTGATCAGCGGGGTGGCCAAAATCCCGTTTCTGCTGGTGCTGTTTGGTGTGCTGGGGGGCTTGACGGCTTTTGGCTTCATCGGCCTGTTCGTGGGGCCGGTGATTTTGGCGATACTGCTGGCACTGTGGCGCGAGTGGGTGAGCCAAAACGAAGACCATCGTTCGCGCCCCTCCCCCTGAAGTCACGCCAAGCCGGCGTGACGGCACTCCAACTTGGGTACGGGCATGACTATTTTTCCTCAAGAGGCACTGAATGAAGGCGTTCGCAAGCGTGAAGTCTTTGGCTGGGCCATGTATGACTTTGCCAACTCCGGCTACACCACGGTGGTGCTCACGGCCGTTTTTGGCGCCTATTTTGTAGGGGTGGTTGCCGAGGGGGCCACTTGGGCCACCCTGGCATGGACATCGGCCATTTCAGTGGCCAGCCTGATTGTGATGCTGACCATGCCCGCCATCGGCGCCTATGCCGACCTCAAGGGTGCCAAGAAAAAAATGCTGGGCTTGTCCACATTGGGCTGCGTGCTGGCCACCGCCGCGCTGGCTTTTGCCGGCGCCGGCGATGTGTGGCTGGCGGTACCGGCCGTGGTGCTGTCTTACGTTTTTTACTCCTATGGCGAGGCCTTGATTTCAGCCTTTCTGCCGGAGTTGGCCCGAGACCACGCCATGGGCCGGGTTTCGGGTTGGGGCTGGAGTTTTGGCTACCTGGGCGGCATGCTGGCGCTGGGCCTGGGTCTTGCCTATGTGCTGGCCGCGCAGGCACGCGGCGAGCCGGCAACGGCGTTTGTACCCATGGTGATGTTGATCACCTCTGCGATTTATGGTCTGGCCTCCACCGTCACCTTTGCTTTGCTGCGCGAACGCGCCCTGCCCCAGGCTACATCGGCCACGGCGGCGAGCAGCAGTCTGGGCCACTCGCTCAAACGACTCATCTACACGTGGCAACACGCGCGGCAGTACCAGGACTTTCGACTGCTCATGGGCTGCTGTGTGAGCTACCAGGCAGGCATATCGGTCGTGATCACGCTGTCTGCCGTTTACGCGGCGGAGGTGTTTGGCTTCAAACAGACGGACACCATGCTGTTGATCTTTCTGGTGAACATTGCAGCAACCGCCGGCGCTTTTGTGTTTGGCTACTGGCAAGACCGCATCGGCCACAAGCTGGCGTTAGGCATAACACTGACCGGCTGGATGGGCATGACGCTGTTGGCGGCGTTGGCCACGGGGCCCGCCATGTTTTGGGTGGCCGCTGTGTTGGCCGGGCTGTGCATGGGGTCAAGCCAGTCGGCGGGGCGCGCCATGGTGGGCCTGCTCACGCCAGGCGACCGCAAGGCCGAGTTTTATGGCTTATGGAGCTTCGCCACTCATCTTTCGGTGGTGATTGGCCCGCTGACTTACGGCCTGCTCACATGGCTAACAGACGGCAACCACCGGATTGCCATCATTTCCACATCGCTATTTTTTGCCGGTGGTCTGTGGTTGCTCATGCCACTGAACATGGCGCGCGGCCAGCAAGCCGCCCGCCATGTGGTCTGAGCGGGACTTTTTACTGAAGCGGTACGCCAGTCTTGGCCTGAACCTCTTCACGGGTCACGCCAGGCGCCATTTCCACCAGCTTGAGCCCGTGCGGCGTGACATCCATCACCGCCAGGTCGGTGATGATGCGGTCCACCACACCAACACCGGTTAAGGGCAAGGTGCAGTTGGGCAAAATTTTGAGGTCGATGGTGCCGTCCTTCTTTTTGGCAACGTGCTCCATCAGCACCACCACGCTTTTCACGCCACCCACCAGATCCATGGCGCCGCCCATGCCTTTGACCATCTTGCCCGGAATCATCCAGTTGGCCAGGTCGC
>CAZLRQ010000240.1:0-3857 GCA_964562035.1 uncultured Rhodoferax sp.
GGCGGATCAACACGAACCGATCTTCTGTCAGCATCAACGTGGGCAACATGCTGGACGCGGCCAACACCCGCGACCGCAAGTTGGCAGAGGCTGCGGTGTACGCTGCGGCAGGCGTTGAGTGCATCCAGCTCGATGACCCGCGAAACCTGCTGAACGAGCCGATGCTTACCGGATCGCTGTATTCGACCACGATCCGGCAGGGCTTCCGGGATTGGCTCGATGCCAACACCACCAGCGCACAGCGCACAGCGGTGGGCTTGCCATCGTCGCTCGATGCCGGGTGGGACTTCCGCGAGTGGCTACTGACCAACTACGCATCAGTGTTCACCGGCCCGAGCGGCACGCCACCGACCACCAGCACGCCCGATCTGATGGACCTGCGCGTGGGCAATGACATCCTGTGGCGCTGGGCGACAACGGCACCGGCTGTCGTGTTTCGCACGGTGTTCCAAAACTGGTTCTACCGGTACGCTAGGACTGAGTTCTACAGCTTCTACTCGCTGTTGCGCACGGCGGCGGGATCGGTGGCGCTGTCCAACAATTTTTATCTGGCAAGCCCGGATCAGGTGTTGAACTGGTTCGCTATCGATGATGCGTGGGATTTTTCGCTGGCCGAGGCAAGCCTGCCGACATGGGGCGGCTCGTACAGTGTCACGGATCGAGCGGCAGACCTTGCGCGGCGCACCATGATTGCAGCCACCAATGCAGCTTTCGGAAAACGGGCCTGCTTCGTGATCGGCCCTGCGCCACCGCTGACCGTGGATGCCGATCTGGTCACGACCATGCTGCGGCAGGACCTGGCAATGTCTTGGGCGCTGGGGTCGAACCCGGTCGCGCCGTGGGATGTCTACATGCAGGACGACCAGGGCGTGGCGGTCACGGGGTATCGCTTCATGGCCGACCCTGATGACTTTTCGGACCTCTACATCTGGGTCAAGGCCAACGCGGCATGGTTCGACGGCACATCGGCCGCGCCACAGATCGGCATTGCCTACTCGGCGGACAGCTACCCCGGTGAGTACGGGTCCGCTGCAGAGATTGCGACTTTCGCCCGATTGCTGGGTGTGGTACAGGCCGCGTCGGACCGCAACATCCCGCTGTGCCTGCTGATTTCGGGGGCGGATTGGCTTGACAAACAGCCATCGGACGATCTGACCGCCGCACTGCCTACCGTGGTGCAGGCATCGGGCGGGGCGGCGTACAAGGTGCTGCCGCGCTATCTTCGTGCGCCCAACGTGTCACCCAGTGGTGGAGTGGATTGGGATGCACTGCAGGCGATCTACAGCCCGCTGCAGATCGGTGGTGCCGGTGCCGGCAACTGCCGCGCCATCACCCGGTACAACGCGGCACGCAGTTCGCTGCTGGTGCATGTGCTGAATTTCGCCGTGAGCGGCAACGCCACGGACCCGCAGACCGTCACGCTGACCGTTCCGGGGTGGGTTGGTCACAGTTCGATCACGATGCACGCGCCCACTGGATCGACGGCAATTGCCAGCGGCGATTTGGTGTCTGTCGGGCTGTGGACGATTGTTGAAATCGGCGTTGCAGCATGAATTCCATCCCCTGCCGGTGCACATAGGAAAAGACCATGAACCGAATCGAAGAACTCTGCGCCAAGTACAAGAGCCTCAAGGGCGCCCGTGGCAACTGGGAAACCCACTGGGAGGAGATCGCCGAGCGCGTGCTCCCCCGACAGCGCGGGTTCGTGGGTCAGCGCACAGACGGCGAGAAGAAGTCCGAGAAGATTTTCGACTCGCGGCCCCAGATCGCCCTGGACCGATCGGCTGCGGTCATGGACTCCATGCTCACGCCACGCCAGTCGAAGTGGCACAACCTCCGCACGACCGACGAGTCCCTGAATCGGCAGTTCGCGGTGCAGCAGTGGTTCTATCAGGTCAACAACATCCTGCACGCGGCCCGCAACTCCCCGAAGGCCAACTTCGCCGGCCAGAACTTCGAGCGGTGGATCTCGCTCATGGCGTTCGGCACCGGGAGCCTGTTCACCGACTTCCAACCCGGCACCGGCCTGCGGTATCGCTGCATCAACCTCCGCGACACCTACTTCTTGGAGAACCATCAGGGGATCATCGACTCGGTGTACCGCTGCTTCAAGTTCACCGCTCGCCAGGCGGCGCAGAAGTGGGGTGTCAACGAGTTGCCTGAGAAGGTCGCCAAGGCGCTGGAGAACCCGAACCGCCAGAACGAGACCTTCGACTTCCTGCATGTCGTGGTGCCGCGCACCGACTACAACTCGGACCGGGTGGACGCCAAAGGCAAGCCGTGGGCCTCGTACTACATCTGCGTGGACGGCTCCAAGCAGATGGGGCAGGAGGGCGGGTACAACAGCTTCCCGTACAGCATCGCCCGCTACGTCACGGCGCCCGAGGAGGTCTACGGGCGCTCGCCGGCCATGACCGCGCTGTCCGACATCAAGATGCTCAACGAGATGTCCAAGACCGACATGCGTGCGGTCCACAAACTCGTGGACCCACCGATCCTGCTGCATGATGACGGCATCCTCGGCGGCGGAGCGATGACGGTCAACATGCGCCCGGGAGGATTGAACCCGGGGGGCGTGGACCGCAACGGTCGGGCGCTGATCCAGCCGTTCAGCACGGGCGCCCGGGTCGACATCAACGAGCAGAAGATGGAGCAGCGCCGCGCCGCCATCGACGATGCGTTCCTCGTGAGCCTGTTCCAGATCCTCGTGGAGACCCCGCGCATGACGGCCACCGAGGCGCTGATCCGGGCGCAGGAGAAGGGGATGCTCTTGGCCCCGACCATGGGGCGCCAGCAGTCGGAGTGCCTCGGGCCGCAGATCGAGCGCGAGATCGACCTCCTCATGTTCCACCGCATCCTGCCCCCGATGCCGCCCGAACTGGTGGAGGCCGGGGGCGAGTACGAGATCGTCTACGACTCTCCGATGTCGCGGATGCAGCGGGCCGAGGAGTTGGTGGGTGTGCAGCGGACCATGGAACTCTTGGCCCCGTTTGCCCAGATCGACCCGAGCGTGCTCGATGTGTTCGACCGCGATGCGTTGGCCCGCCTGACCGCTGAGGTCTCGGGTGTCCCGACCCCGGTTCTGCGAAGCCAAGAGGCTGTGGACGCGATCCGGCAGCAGCGGGCGCAGCAGGAGCAGGAGGCCATGGCCATCCAGGCCGCACAGCCCATTGCCGGCGCCATGAAGGACGCGGCGCAGGCGAACCAACTGTTGCAGGGCGCATGAACCTGAACCCATTGACTCTGATTCGCCGCCGCGCCTATCGCGCCGCGTTTGACAACCCCGAGGGTCGCAAGGTGCTTGCGGACCTTCGGAGATTCTGTCGGGCCAGCGTGCCCACAGCGGACGTGAACAACGTCCACACCACGTACCTACTCGAAGGGCGAAGGGAGGTGTGGTGTCGCATTACCGCACACCTGAACCTGACCGAGGAGGATGTTTTCAAACTGATCGAGGAATACCCTGATGCCTGATTCTGCTGCCGCCCTGCTGGGCGATAACGGCACCCCTGCTGCACCCGCTGCCGGTGGTGTTACCCCCACCAACCAACCGAGCCCCGGCTCCGTTTGGACCGCTGCGTTCGACGAGGACACCAACGCCTACGTCAGCAACAAAGGATGGAAGGAGCCTCAAGACCTCCTGACCTCGTACCGCAACCTCGAAAAGTTCGCCGGCGGCGCCAAGAACCTGCTCGAACTGCCGCCCGAGAACGCGACCCCTGAACAACTCGATGCTTTCTACTCGAAACTTGGCCGACCCGGCAACCCGGACGAGTACGGGCTTGAAGCGCCCCAGGGGGCTGACCCGGAACTGACCAACTGGTTCAAGGGCACCGCGCACAAGCTGGGTCTCACCG
>CAZLRQ010000241.1:0-3840 GCA_964562035.1 uncultured Rhodoferax sp.
AGCGCCAGAATGGCGGGGGGGAATGATCCCTGTAAAGACAAAAGCACTGGGTTCTCCGGATGGGGTTTTCGGGTACGCCCAAACGCGCTCAAGAAACAACTCTTGGCTTGCTTTTATAAGGGAATTGGCTTGAGGGGCTCTAGGCGTACGGAATGCGGTGAAGCCACCAAGTATAACCGAGGGGATACCCTTGACCTCCCGGTTACAGCGCTGCAGTGGCGCTGGCGTGCAGGCAAATCGCGGCTGCAGTCGCCACATTCAACGACTCTTCGCCCCCAGGCTGGGCGATACGCACATGCAGGCGGGCCATCGCCTCCAACTCGGGGCTGACACCCTGCCCTTCATGCCCCATGGCCCAGGCGCAGGGCATCGGCAGAGTCTCAGATTTCAGCAACTGGTGCAAAAAAGAGCCCCGGTGCGAACTGGTCACCAGAACGGGGATTTCCAACGCGGACAAATCGGACAGCGACACGCCCTCCATGAGCTGCAGTCCCCAATGCGCCCCCATCCCCGCACGCAACACTTTAGGACTCCACAAGGCGGCGGTTCCCTTCAGGGCAATCACCTGCTTGAACCCGAAGGCGGAGGCACTGCGCAAAATCGCACCGACATTGCCGGCATCCTGCACACGGTCCAAAATGACCGATGCCGCCAAAGGCTGCCAGCCCAACGGCGGGGTCAAGTCAAATACAAAGCCCATGCTGGCGGGTGACTCCAGCCCACTGAGATCGTTAAACAGCGCATCGGTAACAACTATGTTTTTAATAGCTGCTTGCGCATACTGGACGGGGGCTAGAGGCCAAAAAGACTCTGAAAACACACCCACAGCCGGCCGCACCCCGCGCACCAAGGCGGCTCGGCACAAGTGGTCGCCCTCCACCCAAAACTTTCCTTGTTTGCGGTACGCCGTGCTGTCCTGCGACAGCCGCCGCAAGTCCTTCAGAAACGAGTTGTCCCGCGAAGTAATGGTCTGGGTAACCGTCATGGCGCGCCCTCACGCAGCACCTGCGTCACTGGTCGAAATGTCTTCCGGTGCTGCGGACAAGCCCCGTGAAGTCGCAAGGCCGCCAAATGCGCGGCGGTGCCGTAGCCTTTGTGTTGCGCAAAACCGTATTGAGGAAACGCCTGGTCGTACTGCGCACACCAGCGGTCGCGGTGCACTTTGGCCAAAATGGAAGCGGCAGAAATGGCTGGCACCAGCGAATCTCCCTTGACGATGGCCTCGGCCCGCATCGGCAGTACCGGCAGCCGATTCCCATCCACCAGCACCAGTTGCGGCTTGAGGCGTAGCCCCTCCACCGCCCGGCGCATGGCCAGCAGCGTGGCTTGCAAAATGTTGAGTTGCTCGATTTCCTCTACGCTGGCCTCGGCCACCGAGCAGCACAGCGCCTTGGCCCGGATCTCATCAAACAGGCGTTCACGCCGCAACGCAGTGAGCACCTTGGAATCGGCCAGGCCCTCGATCGGGTTCAAGTCATCGAGAATCACTGCGGCCGCCACCACCGGCCCAGCCAGGGGCCCCCGACCAGCCTCATCCACCCCCGCCATCAGGCCGGAAATATTCCATTGAATGGCGGTTTGGCGGGCATGGGCTGAATCAGCCTTGGAGTACTTGCTGGATGGCATGGGCAGCTAATTGAGGCGTGTCGCGCTGCAACTCGTGGTGCAGCGCTGTGAATTTTTGTTGTAAGGCCTTGATTTTCTCAGAAGCCGCGGCGCTACTCTCCAGCCAAGGCAGCACGGCATCGGCCAGTGCACGCGGCGTGGCAGCCTCCTGCAGCAACTCAGGCACCACAAAATCCCGGCACAAAATATTGGGCAAACCCACCCAAGGCTGCAATTGCTTGCGCCGCATGATCTGCCACGACAACCAACCCATGTGGTAAGCGATGACCATCGGTCGCTTGAACAAAGCCGCCTCCAGCGTGGCCGTACCACTGGCGATCAAGGTTACATCACACGCCGCCAGAACGGCGTGCGATTGCCCTGAGACGATCTGCAAATGCGCCTGCATACCGCTGGCTTGCGCCGCTTGATGAATCAGCGGCAACAAAGACGGAACCGCTGGCACTACAAATTTAATAGCTGGAGACGCTTGATGGATAAGGGCTGCAGCCTGAAAGAACCTAAAAGCCAAGTGACGAATCTCGGATTCGCGACTGCCCGGCAAAACTGCAAGCACTTGATCAGACTCTGCCAGGCCCAAGGCCGCGCGTGCCGCCGCACGGTCCGGCACCAGCGGAATCACATTGGCCAGCGGGTGCCCGACATAGCTCGCGCTGATACCGTGCTGCGCCAGCAACGCAGGCTCAAAAGGGAATATGCACAACACATGGTCTACGCTGCGCCGTATTTTTTCAACCCGCTCAGGGCGCCACGCCCACACTGACGGCGAGACAAAGTGCACGGTCTTGATACCTTGCCCCTTCAGCGCAGCTTCCAGATCAAGGTTGAAATCGGGTGCATCCACGCCAATAAAAATATCGGGTCGCTGCGCCAGCAGGCGTTGCTTGAGCTGTTGGCGAATCCCCACAATCTCACGGTAGCGGCGCAGCACTTCCCAACCATAGCCGTGCACGGACAACTTGTCGTGCGGCCACCAAGCCTCAAAACCGCGACGGGCCATCTGAGGCCCGCCAATTCCGTTGGAATTCAGGTCAGGCCAGCGCGCCTTCATGCCGTCCAGCAACAAGCCCGCGAGCAAATCACCGGAGGCCTCGCCGGCCACCATAGCGGCTTTCATGTCAGCGCACGATACCGCGCTGTGGCGAGGATTGCTCCAAAAACGCTAGCATCAACGCCACATCAGGCATGACATCAGGCTGCTCATCCGCCAGCATCGCAATACGCTCACGCGCCGCTGCCAGCGTCAGGTTGTCACGGTACAAAGCCTTGTGCATGGCCTTCACGGCGGACACACGTTCGGCGGAAAAACCACGCCGCCGAAGTCCCTCGTAATTCATCGAACGGGCCTGCGCGGGTTGCCCTTGGCACATGACAAACGGCGGCAGATCGGCAAACAACAATGTGCACATGGCCGTCATGCTGTGTGCACCGATCTTGACGAATTGGTGCACCACCGTGAACCCGCCAAAAATCGCCCAGTCGCCTACATGCACATGGCCTGCCAACTGGGTGTTGTTCGCAAAAATGGTGTTATTGCCGACAACGCAGTCGTGCGCAAGATGAACATAAGCCATCAACCAGTTGTCGTCACCGACCCGGGTAATGCCTGTGTCGCCGGGAGAGCCTATGTTGAAGGTGCAAAACTCACGAATCGTATTGCGATGACCAATGATCAATTCGCACGGTTCACCCGCGTATTTTTTATCCTGCGGCACCGCACCCAATGAGGTGAACTGAAAAATACGGTTGTCGCATCCGATCGTGGTGTGCCCTTCGATGACGCAATGCGGCCCAATGGTCGTCCCGGCGCCGACCCTGACATGAGGGCCAATCACCGTGTACGGCCCCACCGTGACAGAGCTGTCCAGTTCAGCCGCCGGGTCTACCAACGCAGTGGCGTGTATTGCGCTCACTTTGAAAACCTCAGGCAATGGCGCGCATGGCGCAGGTTAACTCGGCTTCGACGGCCAAGTCATCACCGACCAACGCGCGCGCCTTGAACTTGAAAATTCCCGCCTTCATGCGCAGCAACTCCACATCCAGAATCAGCTGGTCTCCGGGTTCTACCGGACGCTTGAAGCGCGCGCCATCTATCCCGGCAAAGTAGTAAACCATGTCGTCGCTGGGTGAGGTGCCCAAGGCGTCAAAAGCCAACAATGCCGCCGCCTGTGCCAGCGCCTCAAGCATCAACACACCCGGCATCACGGGGCGGTG
>CAZLRQ010000242.1:0-3809 GCA_964562035.1 uncultured Rhodoferax sp.
GCCGTGGAGCAGGTGCTGCGCACGCACCTGAAGCCGACCAAAATCAACTTGGCGGCGCTGGGCAATATGGTGCCCCACCTGCACTGGCATGTGATTGCCCGGTTTGCTTGGGACAGTCATTTCCCGGCGCCGGTCTGGGCGGCTGCCCAGCGGCCAGATGACCCAAAGGCCCTGGCCGAGCTGGCGCAGCAACTGGCAGCGGTGGACGCGGCCATTCAACGGCAATTGACGCAGGCCCCGGCCTTGGCCGCGACTGAAACTAAAAACTAATTCAAAGGGGAAGCTCATGGCAGGTTTGCAATCCGGCGCGCCGACGCCACAGTCCATCACGGTGCACAGCCAGTCCCGGGTGCTGGAGGTGATTTTTTCGGACGGTGCCGAGTTCAAAATTCCGTTTGAGCTGATGCGCGTTTATTCGCCTTCGGCCGAGGTGCAGGGCCATGGCCCGGGCCAGGAAGTGCTGCAAACCGGCAAGCGCGATGTGGAACTGGCGGGTCTGGAGCCTGTGGGCAACTACGCGGTGCAGCCCGCGTTCTCCGATGGTCACGACACCGGCATTTTTTCGTGGGATTACCTTTATTTCCTGGGCTCCCAGCAGGATCAGTTGTGGGCAGATTACACCGCCCGTTTGACCGCCGCCGGTCGGGACCGCGACGGGCCCATGCCCGAAAAAGCGGGCCACGGTTGTGCCAGTCACTAACCAAAAGAAGCCCCTATGAGCACCACCCATTTTGGATACAAGTCGGTTGATGAAGCCGAAAAAGCCAAACACGTGCGCAGTGTGTTTGACTCGGTCGCGCCCAAATACGATTTGATGAACGACCTGATGTCAATGGGTCTGCACCGCCTTTGGAAGGCGTTTACCGTCAAAGTTGCCAACCTTGAGGAGGGCGATCAGGTGCTGGACATCGCCGGTGGCACGGGTGATTTGGCCCTGGCCTTTTCCAAAGAAGTGGGCAAAACAGGCTGCGTGGTGCACACCGACATCAATGAAGCCATGCTGCGCACCGGGCGAGACCGCCTGCTGGACTTGGGCGTGTCGCTGCCCACGCTGGTGTGTGACGCTGAAAAGCTGCCGTTCCCCAGCAACCACTTCAATCTGGTAAGCGTCGCCTTTGGTCTGCGCAACATGACGCACAAGGACGTGGCACTGGCCGAGATGAATCGGGTGCTCAAGCCTGGTGGCAAGCTGCTGGTGCTGGAGTTTTCCAAGGTGGCACCGCCGCTGGAAAAGGTTTACGACTGGTACTCTTTCAAGGTGCTGCCCAAATTGGGGCAACTGGTGGCCGGTGATGACGCCAGCTACCGGTACCTGGCCGAGTCCATTCGCATGCATCCGGGCCAGGAAGAGTTGAAAGCCCTGATGAAAAGCAATGGCTTTGGCCACGTGGATTATCACAATTTGACGGGTGGGCTGGTAGCCTTACACGTCGGAATTAAATGCTGACCGCATTTTTTAAATCAGACGTTTAGCTAATAAATATTTTTGTGGAGACATCATGAAATTTTGGTCCTTGTTGTTGGCCGTCTTTATGGCCCTGGCAGGTTTCAACGCCGAGGCTGCCAAGCGCTTTGGTGGTGGTAAATCACTCGGACAGCAGTCCAGCAATGTGACGCAGCGCCAAGCCCCCGCGCCAACGCAGGGCGCCGCCGGCACGGCTGCAAAGCCGCCCGTGGCAGCGGCTGCGCCCAAGAAGCCTTGGGGTGCCATGTTGGGTGGCCTGGCCGCTGGCTTGGGTTTGGCCTGGTTGGCCAGCTCCATGGGGCTGGGTGAAGAGTTTGGACAGATCATCATGTTTGCGTTGCTGGCGATGGTCATCATGGCGGCGGTGGGTTGGTTCATGCGCAACCGCAAAGCGGCCCAATCGTCGAGCGGCATGGGTAATTCGCCCTTGGCGTTTCAAGGCGCATCGCCTTCCGGCATGGCCCGCACGCCCAGCAGCTACCGCCCTGAAAATGTGGGCAACGATGCGTCAGCCCGTCCTTGGGAGCGCAGCACCTCCGCCTTTGACAGCCTGAAGGGCGCCTCAGGCGCCAGTGGCTCCATGATTGGATCGGGTTTGCATGGTTCACAAAGCTGGGGCGTGCCCGCGGACTTTGACACGGAAGGCTTTTTGCGCTCGGCCAAGGCCAACTTTGTGTCCTTGCAGGCCGCTTGGGACAAGTCTGATATTCCCGCATTGCGCGTGATGATGACCGACACTATGCTGAAAGAAATCCAGTCTCAGTTGAGCGAGCGTGAAGGTCATACGGGTGGCCCGGTGAACATGACCGACGTGGTCATGATTGAAGCTCAGTTGCTGGGTATCGAAGACACGGGTGTCGAGTACATGGCCAGTGTGGAATTCTCCGGCATGATCCGCGAAGAGTCGTCCTCTGGCCCCAGCCCGTTCCGCGAGGTCTGGAACATGACCAAATCCAAGACCGGCAACAGTGGTTGGCTGGTGGCTGGGGTGCAGGCTTTGCAGTAAGCGATGTAAATCCCTTGGCCTCCAGGCCAGGGATGTTTCAGGGAATAATCGGGGACTATGGCAACACAGTCCCCTTTTTCATGGCTGGAAGGTCTCCTTCCGAATCTTCCCCTCCCTAATATTCAGCCGCCCGCTTGGGTGGTTGATGAGGCCCAGCGCCGTATCGTGCTGCTTTTAAACCACGTGCTGATGCAGGAGCGCGAAGCCATGAGCCGGCTGGCCCGGCAAAAAGACCGCGTGGTCTTGATGCAGTGGCGGTCTTTCACGATGCAATTGATCGCCACGCCGGCCGGTTTGCTGGACCGGGCACCGGCCGAGTCCAAGCCTGACCTGGTGCTGGTGGTTACCGAGAGTTCGCCACTGGCATTGGCCCAGGCCAGCCTGCGTGGCGACAAGCCGGCGGTGCGCATCGAAGGTGATGTGCAGTTGGCAGCTGAACTTAATTGGCTGGTTGACCACGTTCGCTGGGATATTGAAGAAGATGTGTCCAAGGTGCTGGGGGATGCGCCAGCCTATGCACTGGGTCAGGCCGCGCGCGGCATCGCTCAGGCACTGCGCCAGTTTCTCGGCACGGTGGCGGCCAGTGTTCCGGGCCGGTCGCCGACATGACGCGCCTGATTCGAGGCGTTTTTATCGTTTGGGTCATGCTCCGCTATGGGCTTGACGAGCTGCTCCTGAATAGTTTTCAAAAGCCTTGGTTGCGCGTGATCGCGCGCATGGTTTCAATCGGACGCAACCTGGAAGCGCCGCGCGGCCAACGCATTCGGGAGGCGTTGGAGCGCCTGGGCCCCATTTTTGTCAAATTTGGCCAGGTGCTGTCCACCCGGCGCGACCTGCTGCCGGTAGACATTGCCGACGAACTCGCCCGTTTGCAAGACCGGGTGCCGCCGTTTAGCAGTGAGGTGGCCATTGCCAGCATCGAGCGCGCCTTCAACCGCAAGGTTGACGATATTTTTGTCTCGTTTGACCGCCAGCCCATCGCCAGTGCGTCCATTGCCCAGGTGCACTTCGCGGTACTGAAAGACCGCACGGGACAGCACCGTGAAGTGGCTGTCAAGGTGCTGCGACCGGACATGCTGTCGGTGATTGATAAAGACCTGAGCCTGATGCGCATGATGGCGGGCTGGGTGGAAGGCTTGTCCAATGACGGTAAGCGCCTCAAACCCCGCGAGGTGGTGGCCGAGTTTGACAAATACCTGCACGACGAGTTGGACTTGGTGCGTGAAGCCTCCAGTGCTGCGCAACTGCGACGCAACATGGACGGTCTGGATTTGGTGCTGATTCCCGAGATGTTCTGGGACTACTGCGCCACCGAGGTGATCGTCATGGAGCGCATGA
>CAZLRQ010000243.1:0-3805 GCA_964562035.1 uncultured Rhodoferax sp.
CTTTGCACACCGGCAAACCGGGCAGCCAACATGCCCGTGTAATGCATGCCGCTGATCGCCAGCCCCATCACGGTGCCGCTCAGCAGCGTCACACCCCAGTCGCCCAACCGGTGCAGCAAGGTGTCAATGCCAAACCGTATCCACAGCGCCAGCACCGCCAACGGCACGGCCACCAGCAGGGAAAGCAAAAAATACGCGGGGTCGTAGCGCAGTACCGGAACAATCTGCAGGGCCGCCATGCCGGTGTAATGCATGGCACCCACGCCCAGACCCATCAACGCGCCACCCACCCAAAGCTCCCGGGGCTTGATACTTTGGCGGGCAATCAGGTGCAGGGCCACGCCCGCCGCCAGCACGCTGGGCACCAGCGAAAAACCAGTCAACCAAGGTTCGTAGGCCGCCGTTGCGCAAAGATCAAACGCCAGCATGCCAATGAAATGCATGGCCCACACGCCGCCACCCAGTGCCAGGGAACCCGTAGACAAGGCCAGCGCGCGCGCCACGCCCCGCAAGTTGCGGGCTTGCACAGCCACTTGCAGGGCCATGCAGGACGAAAAAATGGCAACCAACAAAGACAGGCCCACCATTCCAAAATCATGGACACCCACTAACCAGGGGCCAAAGGGGCCATCAGGCAAAAAGAAGCGGGACTCGAAATTCATAAGACTGTTGTGCTGGCGCGCCAAAGGGAGTGCCCGGATTGTGCCCGCCTCGCCCCCTTCTCCGCGCTGCAGGCAGCCTGAGCGGCACGTCCAGTTGTCGCGAAGTGTGTTTGCCGACCTTAAAGCGCTGGCTTCACCATGGGCCAGCCGCGGCGCGCCCACTCGCTCATGCCACCCTCAACAAAGCGCACGTGGCTGTAACCACGCTCGCGCAGTGCCGCCAGGGTGGCGCTGGAGCGGTTTTGGGTGTTGCAGATCAGCAAGACCGGCTTGTCTTTGTCGGTGGGAATTTCGCTCAACCGTGCGCTAATTTGCTGCATGGGCAAGAGCTGCACGCCTTGAGCCACACCGGTGGCGTGCTCATGGGGCTCGCGGATGTCAATCATGATGACCCGGCCGGCCTCATGCTCGGCGCGCGCGGTGTCCAGTGAAACCGAATCTGCCGCTGGCCCGGACGGACTGCAACCGGCCACGGCCAAGCCCAAACCCAACACACTCAAAGTGAGCCGGCGGCGGGTCAGGCCACGGGCCAGCGATGGTTGGGCACCCTGCAAAGCAACTGGTTTGTTCATTGATTTGACTCCAAAAACTAGGCCCGCGCCGTCGATGGTGCGTTCGGTGGGGTCACAGCCAGCGCAGCCGACTTGCGCCGAAACAGGCCCGCCATGAAAAAGGCGCCAAACGGCACAAACGCCACCATCAGGAGTTGCACGGTCTCCACTGCCGACAACAAGCTGATGGATGCCGCGCGCATCACCATGGCCACGTAAATCAAAAAGGCTGCGCCGTGCAGCGGCCCCATAAGGGTCACAAACTCTGGCATACCCGCCATGCGTTTCAGGGGTACGGCCAGGCACATCAACAAAATCAGCGTGGCGCCCTCAGCCAGGGACGCCCAGCGCAAGCAGTGCAGGTTCAAAAGCCTGTTGTTCATTCAATCTCCATTTTTTGAACCTGCATCATATAAGCAACCATGGATATAAATGAATGACAAACCATTCACCCCACCAAAACGGTTGTCGCCACTACTGGCCATTTGGGTCGTCCATTGGGCTAACCCGCCGCTGTCACCGCGGTTTGACGTGCGCGTTGTGGTTCTTCGTTGGGCCACGGGCCAAGGGCTGCCCCCGTGCAATTGCCTGCAAAATACGCGTATGAATTCCTCCGCACCACTGGACTCCCTGCTCCCCCCGGACGACCCCCTGCGCACCACGCTGCACAACGAGGTGCACGCCCGGCCGTCCGCCCGCGTGCGCTTGCCCGCACTGATTGTTTATGTGGCGGTGCTCAATGCCGGCGTCAGCCGCGAACAAGAGTGCGAGCACCTGCGCCAGCTGCCGGGCCAGCAAGACTTGCCGCTGGAGCAACTGCAAGGCAACTTTTTGCGCCTGCGCTTTGAGGGCTTTACCCTGAAGTGGGAGCGCCACACCGAATTCACCCGCTACTCCATCGTCCAGCCCCTGCCCGAGACGGCGTTTTTGGGGGCTTGCGAGCCCGAGTTGCTCAGTCACCCCGCGGTCGATCCGTCCTGGCTGCGCAGCATTCCCGGGCGCACTGTGGCGGCCATTCAGCTGGCCATGGTGCATGGCGAGTTGTCGGACCCGCGTGGCCTCATGGCGCAAGCGCTCACCTGGTTTGGCGAGCGTGCGGTGGTGGCCTCGCAACTTGGCTTTGCGCCCAGCCCGCCTATGGTGGCAGGGCAAGCGCCAAGCGCCCCGGCGCCCACCGGCCACTCCTGGGCTTTGACCGAATTTCGCATTGGCGCCGACGGCTTTGAGCGCATGCTGGTGATCGCCCCCGAACACACCACCGAGACGCGTGCCGGACGCATCTCGCAGCGCCTGCTGGAGCTGGAGACCTACCGCCTGATGGCGCTGCGCGGCCTGCCCGTGGCCAAGCAGCTCGGCCCCATGCTGGCCGAGTCCGAAGACGCGCTGGCCGCCATCACCGCACGGCTGGAAAACAAGTCGGCCTCGGACCAGGAACTGCTGGACACGCTGGTGTCGCTGGCCGCCCGGGTGGAGCGCGCTACCGCCGAGCACAACTACCGCTTTTCTGCCACCCGCGCCTACGACACGCTGGTGGGACAGCGCCTGACCGAGTTGCGCGAAAAAGCCATTTCAGGCACACAAACGCTGGGCGAATTCATGCAGCGACGGCTCTCACCGGCCATGGCCACGGTGGCGGCCACGGCGCAGCGCCTCACCTCGCTGTCAGAGCGGGTGTCACGCACCAGTGACTTGCTGCGCACGCGGGTAGACATTGCCACCGAAGTGCAAAACCAGCAGCTGCTGGAAAAGCTCACGCGCGGGCAAGAACTGCAGTTGCGCCTGCAAAGCACGGTGGAAGGCTTGTCGATTGCCGCCATCTCGTACTACGTCATCAGCCTGCTGCTCTACGGCGGCAAAGCGCTCAAGGCGGCAGGGTTGCCCATCAACCCCGAAATGGCGGCTGGCGCGCTGGTGCCCGTGGTGCTGTGGGCGGTGTGGTGGACCACGCGGCGCATCCACGAAAAACTTCACCACGATCACTGACAAATACGCTGAAAGACAATTATTTTTTATAGCGCCTTAAGCATGCTGAATAAGGGCTAGAGCCCTATTTTGCATAAATCCCCCATCCAAAGTCGCACCGCGTTTGGGGGCCGCCCTGCCACTCGATACAACACAACAACCGAGGAGACACCATGAAAGCATTTCAGGACTACTACCCCGAAAACCTGTCGCACTGCTACGGCTGCGGCGCCAAGAACGACCACGGTCACCGCATCAAAACCTACTGGGACGGTGAAGAAACCGTGACCCGCTTCACGCCCGAGCCATTCCACACCGCGGTGCCCGGCTTCACCTACGGCGGCTTGCTGGCCTCGCTGATTGACTGCCACGGCACCGGCACGGCCGCCGCCGCCATGTACCGCAGCGAAGGGCGCGAAATGGACACCCTGCCCGCCTTTCGCTTTGTCACCGGATCACTGCACGTGGACTACCTGAAACCCACCCCCATCAACGAAACCCTCGAAATCCGGGGCCGTGTGAAAGAGATCAAGGGCCGCAAAGTGGTGGTGGAAGCCACCGTGTATGCCGCTGGTGTGGCCACCGCGCGCGGTGAGATTGTGGCCATTCAGATGCCGGAGAACTTTGGCA
>CAZLRQ010000244.1:0-3793 GCA_964562035.1 uncultured Rhodoferax sp.
ACCCAGTTGTCCACCCAGACGGTGTCCATCATCGTCAACCGCTTGCTCGAAGACGGGCTGTTGCTCAAGCAAGACCGCATTCGCGGCAAGATTGGTCAGCCTTCGGTGCCGCTGTCGCTCAACCCCACCGGCGCGTTCAGCCTGGGGTTGCAGGTGGGGCGGCGCAGCCTGGAGGTGTTGGTGTCCGACTTTTTGGGCCAACCCTGTCACCGGCTGGAGTTTCACTACCCCTACCCGGACCCCGACGTGGTGCTGCCCAATATTGAAAAGGGCCTGGCCCAGATTCAGGCCACCATGGGCCCGGATTGGGCGCGCACGGTGGGCATTGGCCTGACTGCACCTTTGTCCCTGAACAAATGGTCCAACCTGCTGGGCGGCGCGGCCAGTCAGGCGCTGGCACGTTGGGAAAGCATCGACCTGCTGGCCGCCGTACAAGCCCTGACAGATTTGCCGGTGGAGTTTGCCAAAGACACCACGGCCGCCTGCATGGCCGAAATGCTGCAGGGGCAGGGGCGCAGCATTGACAGCTACCTTTATATTTTTGTCGGTACCTTTGTCGGTGGCGGGCTGGTGCTGGCGGGCCACATTGTGGCCGGCACGCGGGGCAATGCCGGGGCCATTGGCTCCATGCCGATTGGTCTGGGCGACGCCGGGTGCACACCACCCCAGTTATTGCAACTGGCCTCGGGCTGGCAACTGGAGCAAGCGCTGGAGGGCGCGGGTTTTGACCCCCAGCTCGTACATCACCAAAGCATCATGGACCCCATCTATGCGGCTTGCACCGGGCCATGGCTGGCGCAGGCCAGCCGGGCGCTGGCCATGACCGTCACCAGTGCCTCGGCGCTGGTGGATCTGGATGCGGTGGTGATTGACGGCTCGCTCGGGCGGGGGCTGATTGAGGCGCTGATTGCAGCCACCCGTGGCCACCTGAAACATTACAACCTGGACGGCTTGCACACGCCCGCCGTCATGGCCGGCCAGGTGGGCGCCCATGCGCGCGCGCTGGGCGGCTCGCTGTTGCCCTTGCACACCCAGTTTTTCCCCGTGAAAGACATTTTTCTCAAACAGGATTTGACGTGAAAATTTATCTCGATTCAGCCCAGGTCAACGCCTGGCGGCTGCCCGTGGGCTGCCCGTCCGTGCAAGGTGTCACCACCAACCCCACGCTGGTGTACCAGGCCGGCTTGCCGGTGACGCTGGCCACTTACACCCACTTGCTCAAGGCCGCCGCAGACCACGGCATGGCCGAGTTGATGCTGCAGTTGCCCAGCCCTGACCCGGTGCAGGCGCTGCAGTGGGTGGACAGTTTGCGCGCCACGGCGCACGCCGCCCAGGTCAAGATGACCATCAAGCTGCCGTGTCACCCGGACTGGTTGCCCTGCATTCGCGCGGTGCAAGAGGCGGGGCAGGCGGTTTTGCTCACCGGCTTGTCCAACCCCGTGCAGTTGCTGTGGGCGCAGTCGCTGCAAGTGGCTTATGTGGCGCCTTATGTGGGCCGCCTGGCCGCCGATGGGCGCGATGTGTGGGCGCTGATGGACGCCTGCGTGGCCGTGCAGGCGCGTGGCCCGGCGCTGCTCGCCGCCAGCATCAAGTCACCTGACGTATTGGCGCGATTGATGGGTTGCGGCGCGGCCGCGGTGACCTTGCCACCTGCCAGCCTGGTGGCCTGGGCAGGCGATGCGCTGACCGAAACCGCCATGGCGCAGTTCGAGAAAGACATTGACGCCAGCCTGGCCTTGCCCCAGCCCTGAGCACCATACTTAAAGCGAGCGGTTGCGCGCCAGTGGCGGATTTTTCGAGAAATAGCCCTCAATGCCGCGCATGAGCGCCGTCGCCAACTGGTCCAGATAAGCCTCGCTGTTGAGCTTGACCTCTTCTTCCGGGTTGCTGATGAAGGCAGCCTCCACCAGCACACTGGGAATGTCGGGTGCCTTGAGCACCGCAAATCCGGCCTGCTCCACCCGGGGTTTGTGCAGCTTGCCCACACGGCCAATTTCGCCCAGCATGGCGCC
The DNA here is from genome assembly GCA_964562035.1 of uncultured Rhodoferax sp. Lineage (GTDB taxonomy): Bacteria > Pseudomonadota > Gammaproteobacteria > Burkholderiales > Burkholderiaceae_C > Rhodoferax. The sequence continues at coordinate 2,013 of CAZLRQ010000244.1, forward strand.
GCCCAGCTTGAGGCTGTCATTGATTTGCGCGGTGGTGCTCATGTCGAACAGCGCGCGTTTGACCTGGGCATCTTTGGCCTGCACATTGAGCCCGCCAATTTGATCGGCCTTGTTTTCCTTGGCCGCCATCCAGCGCGCGGCCGTGCTGGAGGCACCGCCCTGGCTCAGGGCAAACACGCTGGCGCCTTGCGGCCGGGGGGTAAAAAAGGCATCGGCATGCAGGCTGACAAACAGATCGGCCTGCACGCGCTGGGCTTTTTGCACGCGCACATGGAGCGGCACAAAAAAGTCGGCGTCGCGCGTGAGAAAGGCGCGCATGGCGTTGCCATTGACCGCCGAGCGGTTGATGCGGTCACGCAGCTTGTGCGCCAGGCGCAGCACCACATCTTTTTCTCGGGTACCACCCGGGCCAATGGCGCCCGGGTCTTCGCCGCCGTGGCCGGGGTCCAGCGCCACGATGATCAGGCGGTCTGTAACGGCGGGCAGCGCTTTGGCCTGGGGTCGTGTTGGGGGTGTTTTTACGTCATTTAGGCCTCTAGCCCCCGTCCCTGCTGGGCTTGTAGCTATTGATTCAGTAGTATTTTTAAAAGGGGCTGGCAGTGCCTTGGCGGGAGATGAAGCGCCCGGCGTGCCGGCCTTTTGCGCTTGCTGCGCAATCAGTTCTTCCAGCGGGTCGGGCGGCAGCCCCAGGTTCATTGGCGCCTTCAGGCTCTCGGTCAGGCGCTGGGCAATCAGTTCTTCCAGCGGGTCGGTCACCAGCGTGGGGTACAGGTCAAACACCAGCCGGTGCTGGTAAGCGGCCACCGGGCTCAGGCTGAACACCTGGGGCGCAATGATTTGCTTCAGGTCCACCACCAGCCGCACCACGCCCGGCGCGTTTTGCGCCACGCGAATGCCGGCAATGGTGGGGTCGTCGGAGCGCACCTTGGCCACCAGTTCGCGCAGGGCGGGGCTCAGGTCAATGCCGTCAATGTCCACCGCCCAGCGGGGCGGGCTGTCAATGAAAAAGGGCCGCGCCTTGAGTGCGCCATCGGACTCAATCGTCACGCGCGAATAGTCAGGCGCCGGCCACACCCGCACGGCCAAAATGGTGGCGCCGTGTGCCAGGTGCCGCGTGCCCAGCAGCAGCACCAGGCTGCCGCTTTGCAGCAGGGCGCGGCGCTTCAAACCGCACCCTCGTTGGGCTGCACTGGCGTGTTGGTGGCTTGCAGCAATGCCTGGCCGGTGGGGGTCTGGGCGGTCAGGGTGACCTGGCGCGACTCATCGTCCTGCACCGCCAAACGGATGACCAGATCGGCTGGGGGAATGAAGCCGGCGGCCTTCTCCGGCCACTCGGCCAGCTTGAGGCCGGGGCTGGCAAAAATATCGCGAAAGCCCGCGTCTTCCCATTCGCGCGGGTCGCTGAAGCGGTAAAAGTCAAAGTGCCACAGGTTCAGTCCCGCCAACTCATAGGGCTCCACCACGGCATACGTGGGGCTTTTCACGCGGCCCTGCACGCCCAGTGCACGCAGCAGGTGGCGCACCAGCGTGGTCTTGCCGGCACCCAAGTCGCCGTGCAATTCGACAAAGGCGTGGCGCAGCGCAGGCGCGGCGGCCAGCGACGCGGCAAACGCCTGCGTGGCCGACTCGTCGGGCCAGAGCAGGCTTTTTACAATGGGGAGGTGATCAACGCCAACACTCATATCAACAGCGGCCAATGGGTCTCCAAAATTCAGGCGTGGGCCCGTGAACTGGGATTTTCACAAATAGGCGTGGCCGGGGTGGATTTGTCTTCATCTGAA
>CAZLRQ010000245.1:0-3766 GCA_964562035.1 uncultured Rhodoferax sp.
TCCTGCTCAACCAGAAAAATCAGGTATTTTGGGGCAAGCGAATTCGCACGCACTCATGGCAGTTTCCACAAGGTGGCATTGATCGGGGAGAGACCCCCGAACAAGCCATGATCCGGGAACTGCATGAAGAAGTGGGGCTCTACCGGGAGCACGTTCGCATTGTGGCCCGCACCCGAGACTGGTTGCGTTACGAGGTGCCAGACAGATTCATTCGCCGCGATGCACGCGGTTTCTACAAAGGCCAGAAACAAATCTGGTTCTTGCTTCAACTGGTGGGACACGACTGGGATTTGAACCTGCGTGCCACCAACCACCCTGAGTTCGACGCTTGGCGCTGGAACGACTATTGGGTACCGCTGGATGCCGTGGTGGAGTTCAAACGTGGGGTCTATGAAATGGCACTCACCGAGCTTGCCCGCTACCTTCCGCGTAGCGAACACCGAAACCGCTTCTTGCGGCAAGGCATGCGCCCGCACGACCTGGACACACAACCAGATGCCCTGCCCGGCGCCAACTTTGAATTGCCACCCGGCGCTACTTTTGAGCCGGACCCGCAAACAGCCTACAACTTGAGTTCACCAGAAAAATCGCATGAAATTTAACCAGCTCGGCTGCTTGGCCCTGGTCTTTTGGAGCCTTAGCGCGGTAGCCCAGATAGAGCCCGAAGAGTGGAAGGAAAGCGACACGCCACCCCCACCGGCTTTCAGCGTTGACAAGCTCATCGCCTTGGCCATGCCCCCTTACGTGACGCTGCAGTTTGGGGTTGACCCGGCAACTTTGGCCATGACCTCCGATGGCATCGTGCGCTACGTGGTGGTCGCTCGCAACGCCACGGGTTCCAGCACAGCCATGTACGAGGGTCTGCGTTGCGCCACGAGAGAAGTGAAAACGTATGCACGCCAGACAACGGGTGGCCCTTGGGCAATGGTCAAATCACCGCAGTGGCAAGCATTGAATGCGAGGCTGCCTTCGAAACACGCCGCCGTGCTGGCCGGTCAGGGCGTATGTGACACCCCAAGCACCACGGCCAACTCGGTGGCCGATATCGTCAGAGCGCTGAAGAAATAAGCCGCTTGCTGCAGGTTGCTGCGGCGCGAAGTCGCAGATTGTTCTACCGAACCAGAACCAGATTATCCCGATGCACCATCTCGGGTTCTGCAACATAGCCCAGTAGCCGCTCGAATTCGCTGGATGGTTTACGACAAATGAGTCGGGCCTCTGCACTGGCGTAATTGGCCAAACCCCGGGCCATTTCCAGGCCGGCGGTGTCACGAATGGCAATGACATCGCCGCGGGAAAAGTCACCGTCCACCGCCGTCATGCCAATGGGCAACAAGCTCTTGCCTTCATCACGCAACTTGGTCACTGCACCGGCATCCACCACCACCGAACCCCGCAACTGAAGGTGGTCGGCGATCCATTGCTTGCGCGCCTGCATTTTTTGCGTTTGCGCCACCAGCAGCGTCCCGATGGGCTCGCCCTCGCCCAGCCGCACCAGCACATCAGGTTCGCGCCCCCAAGCAATCACCGTCGAGGCACCGGAACCAGCCGCCCGTTTGGCAGCCAGTATTTTGGTGATCATGCCGCCGCGCCCGAGACTGGAACCCGCACCACCGGCCATGGCCTCCAGCACGGGATCGCCCGCCTTGGCCTCGTGCACAAATTGGGCAGCCGGGTCTTTGCGCGGGTCGGCGGTGAACAAGCCTTTTTGATCAGTCAGGATGACCAGCGCATCGGCTTCCACCAGATTTGCCACCAGCGCCCCCAACGTGTCGTTGTCACCAAACTTGATTTCATCGTTGACGACTGTGTCGTTTTCGTTGATGACAGGTACCACGCCCAGCTTGAGCAAGGTCAGCAGAGTGGAACGTGCGTTAAGGTAGCGCTCACGGTCAGCCAGGTCAGCGTGGGTGAGCAGCACTTGCGCGCTGCCCAAGCCGTTTTCACGCAACTTGGTCTCGTACATGTGGGCCAAGCCCATCTGCCCCACTGCCGCCGCCGCCTGTAACTCGTGAATCTCGTGCGGGCGATTGACCCAGCCCAGGCGCTTCATACCCTCGGCAATCGCGCCGCTGGAGACCATGATCACCTCACGCCCCCCTTGCACCAGGATCGCCATCTGGCGACACCACTCCCCAATGGCAGTCTCGTCGAGACCGCGTCCCTCATTGGTCACCAGGCTGGAGCCGACCTTGACAACGATGCGCTGCGCATCGCGTAACACAGTTGAAGCAGTATTTATAGTCATTTAGGCCTCTAGCCCCCGTCAATGCTAAGGGAGTAGCTACTCAATCAATAGCGTTTCGTTATTCAGCGTCAGCCACAAAGCGGGGGTCGATCACCACCGGCGCTTGCTCGGCCTTTTGCTGCGCACTCACATGCTGGTAAATGGTTTTGATCAACGACTCACAGCCTTCGCGCGTGAGCGCCGAAATTTCAAACACCGGGCCCTTGAACTTGAAGCGCTTGACGAAGTCTTTCACCACCGCATCGCGTTGCTCCAGGGGAATCATGTCCAGCTTGTTGAGCACCAACCAGCGCGGCTTGGCGTACAGCGCCGGGTCGTATTTTTTCAGCTCGTTCACAATCGCTTTGGCTTGCGCGACGGTGTCCACCCCCTCGTCAAACGGGGCCAGGTCCACCACGTGCAGCAGCAAACGCGTGCGCTGCAAGTGGCGCAAGAACAAATGCCCCAGACCCGCACCTTCAGAAGCGCCTTCAATCAAACCCGGCAAATCGGCCACAACAAAACTTTGCTCGGGCCCCACGCGCACCACACCCAAATTGGGGTGGAGGGTGGTGAAGGGGTAGTCCGCAATGCGCGGACGCGCGTTGGAGATGGCCGAAATGAAGGTGGATTTGCCTGCGTTGGGCATGCCCAGCAAACCAACATCGGCCAGCACCTTGAGCTCCAGCTTGAGTTCGCGTTTTTCACCGGGCCAGCCCGGTGTTTTTTGCCGCGGCGCGCGGTTGATGGCGCTTTTGAACCGCATGTTGCCGAACCCGCCATCGCCGCCTTTGGCAATGGTGATTACTTCACCGGGGGTCAGCAACTCAAACAACACCTCACCAGTTTCAGCGTCGGTAATGATGGTGCCGACCGGCATTTTCAGGGTGATGTCATCGCCCGCAGCGCCGAACATGTCCGACCCCATGCCGTGCTGGCCGCGCTTGGCGTCATGCCGACGGGAGAAACGAAAGTCAACCAGCGTGTTCAGATTGGGGTCTGCCACAGCAAACACGTGACCGCCCCGGCCACCGTCTCCGCCGTTGGGACCACCAAACTCTTTGTACTTCTCATGCCGGAACGAGACGCAGCCTGCACCGCCGTCTCCTGCAGAGATGTCAATATAGGCTTCGTCAACGAACTTCATAACTTCACTCCATTTCCGGCTTTGAACTGCATGTCAACGGTACCAGCCGGTTTGCCCGACCTCACATTGCGCTTACAACGGAATCAGACTCTATAAACGAAAAACCCCGCGCATTGCGCAGGGTCTTGATCGGGAGTTCCCAACAGCTTAAGCCGAAGTGATGCTCACCGTGTGCTTGTTCAGCGCGCCTTTGACAGCGAACGACACGTGGCCGTCCACCAGGGCAAACAAGGTGTGATCCTTACCAATACCAACGTTGGTACCGGGATGGAACTTGGTGCCGCGTTGGCGAACAATGATCGCGCCAGCGCTGATCAACTCACCACCAAAGGCTTTCACACCGAGCATTTTGGGCTTGGAATCGCGCCCGTTTCGCGTAGAGCCGCCGCCTT
>CAZLRQ010000246.1:0-3758 GCA_964562035.1 uncultured Rhodoferax sp.
ACAACAGGAATCACAATCCTGGACTCTACCAACTGAGCTACAGCCACCGTAGAGCATTATTATAACCAATCAAATTACTTTCCAGCGCCCTGCCCTAAATCATTCACAGAACCAGTCACAGGACGTGCGACCTTGATTTCAGTCTTGAACTGCTCTTTCAATGCGTTGTAGTAGGCTTGGTTCTCAGCCGAGGACCACCATTGCGCGTATTGGATACGCTCCTGTTGCTGCGTCACTTCTGCGGGTGCAGTTCTTTGCATGACTTTGTTGATCCGAGCCGCAGCAAAACCACCGACGCCCAAATCTACTCCCACGAACGCTGGAAGCGTTTTGCTATCTGCACGCAAGACTGCTGATAACACTTGCGGCACCACAGTCTGAGGCTGATCACGCGACACCACTATTGAGGCCGACATTCCTGGTAGTGAAGGGTTAGCCTGCCAAGCCGCCAACTTAGCGGCACCCTCTCTTTTAGCAAGCTCAGCGGCACGCACAGCCACCAACCGTTCGCGAACGACCTGACGTACATCGGCCAAGGCCAGCGTACGGGCTGGCGTATACAACACCACACGGCCAGCAGCCAACTGATTCGGCGCAGTTTCAACAGCCTCGGTGTTGCGCTTATTTATCAATGCATCTTCACTGAAAATTGCAGAAATAAACTTTTCATTGGACAGTACTCCCGATGTGCCAGGCAAAGGCTGACGCAGAACGCCAGTTGCTGTTTTGATGTCAAGCTTGAGCTTGTCCGCCACTGGCTTCAGGCTGTCAGACTGCTCATAAACGCCATTGGTAAACGCTTCCGCTGCTTCAGCGAACTTCGCTTTGGCTTGCTGAGCTTTCAGCTCAGTTTCGAGCCCCGACCGCAACTCATCAAAACTGCGCTGCTTTGGTGTCTTTACGTCGGTCAGTTTAATGATGTGGTAGCCAAACTCTGACTCAATGACATCACTGATTTCGCCTTTGCTCAAACCAAATGCGGCATCCTCAAAGGGCTTTACCATGGACCCACGAGCAAAAAAATCCACGTCACCACCATTGACCGCCGAACCTGCATCCTGCGAATTAGCTTTTGCCACTTCAGCAAAAGTATCGGGTGCACTCCTCAGCACTCGCAACAATTCTTCGGCACGTACTTTGGCCTTTTGGCGATCAGCCTCCGGGGCATTCTGTGGTGCAGTAATTAGAATATGACTTGCGCGCCGCTCTTCTGCACCACTCAAACGCAAAGCATTTTGATCGTAATAGGCTTTGAGCTCGGACTCATTCAGGGTGATGCTCTTGCTCACCGAATCAAGATCCAGCACCACATATTCAATATTGGCTGACTCTGGCGCCTGGAACGACGCGACATTGGCTTTGTAGAAAACGTCGAGATCCTCCTCACTGGGATTGACCTTCGATACAAAGTCAGCGCTTGGAAACAATGCCACTTGCACCTCGCGCTTTTCGAAAAAGGCATTCAAGGACACGCTGGCAATGCTCTTTGTCGCGAAACCAGTATTGATTACGCCAGCCTCAACCTGCCTCACGGACAAGTCTTGGCGAACTCGGGCCTCAAAGCCTTCAGGAGTCAGGCCCTGGCCAGCAGCCAGTTGTCGATAACGCTCCATATCAAGTTTGCCATCAGGCAAGCGCAGAGAGGCAATGGTCGGGTTTTCTTGCAGGTCACGTGCCAGGCGGGCGTCGCTGGTGGTCAACTTGAACTTTTCCGCAGCCTTGATCAAAACACGTTCACGAACCAGTCGCTCAAGCGTCGCGTAACGGGCCTCGGGGGAATCCAACAGCTTCACATCAATACTGGGCATGGAGGACCTCAAACGGTCGGACTCCACTTTGTGTGCGGCATCCCAATCGCCTTGGAAAATATCGTCACTACCGACCCGTGCGACGACCGCGCCGGTTCCACTGGACTGGTTGTATCCGTCCACGCCAAGCAGCACAAAGGACGGGATGATCAGCAAGAAAAGCACGATCATCATGATTCTCGTGTGCTTGCGGACAAAATCAAACATGCGACAACTCTCCAGAAAATAATAAAAAAAGGCGAACAATTTGTTCGCCTTTTACTAGTGTGGGTGGTGAGTGATGACGGGCTCGAACCGCCGACCTACGCCGTGTAAAGGCGCCGCTCTACCAACTGAGCTAATCACCCCACTCTAAATTTGGGTTCAGTTCAGAGCATCTTTCAACGCTTTACCTGGCCGGAATTTTGGAACCTTGGCTGCGCTGATTTTAATCGCATTGCCAGTACGTGGATTGCGACCCACGCGCGCAGCACGTTTACCGACCGCAAATGTACCAAAACCAACCAACGACACGGAACCGCCTTGCTTCAAAGTCAACTTCACAGCACCAATAGTGGACTCGAGGGCGCGAGTAGCTGCCGCCTTCGAAATATCGGCATGCTTGGCAATGTGCTCAATCAGTTCGGTTTTATTCACGAAAAGAACCTTTAGTAGAAATACGAAGTCACGCGACTTCAATCAAAAAATTGTGTCACCTTGCTTTATGGAAACACCATGTGGCGTTACATCAGTGAGGCGCGAATTCTAGACTGTTTTCAAACCCGGACGTCTGCCAACCGGCATCAACAGCTGAGTTTTTAAAAAATGACACCGCTGGTACCACGACCGTCAGAGAAAACCGCTAACGCGGGCGGGGCCGCGCAACAACTCGTGCCCCAACGGGCGATCACTTCACCCTTGCACGAATTTCAGGCAATGCTTTTTGCAGGTAATAGACCATGGACCAAACGGTGGTGATAGCTGAAATCCAGATCAGCCAGACACCCCAAAGATGCGTGTCAACCACACCAAACAGCACACCATCAAACAACAGAAACGGGATTGCCACCATCTGCACCACTGTTTTGAGCTTGCCCACCATGTGCACAGCCACGCTTTTGGAGGCACCGATTTGAGCCATCCACTCACGCAACGCCGAAATGGCAATCTCGCGACCAATGATGATCAAAGCCACAAATACATCAGCCCGCCCGAGGTGCACCAGAACAAGCACACAAGCGCACACCAAAAACTTGTCAGCTACCGGGTCCAAAAAGGCACCAAACGACGAAACTTGGTTGAGCTTGCGCGCCAGATAGCCATCGAGCCAATCGGTGGCTGCAAATACGACGAACATGACCGTGGCGATGAGATTGCGGGTGGCAGGCTCCAGCGGCAGGTAAAACACACCCACAATAAGAGGAATCGCCGCAATGCGAGCCCAGGTCATGATGGTGGGGATCGTGAAAAACATGAGTCAATTGTGGCACGACACCATCGCACGCCAACTGACGTTTCTGCCCGCCCAACGGTCAGAGTCAGTGCAGCGCTCGGTATATTTCTTCAGCCAACTCACGCGAAATGCCCTCAACCGTCGCGATATCCTCCACCCCTGCCAGCGCCACCCCACGCACCCCGCCAAAGCGCTGTAGCAATTTTGCACGCCGTTTGGGACCAATGCCGGCAATATCCTCCAGCTTGCCACCATCAAGCCGAACTTTGGCGCGCTTGGCGCGCATGCCGGTGATCGCAAAGCGGTGTGCCTCATCGCGAATTTGGGCCACCAACATCAGCGCCGCAGAGTCCTTGCCCAAATAGACCTTGTCCCGTCCATCGGCAAACACCAGCTCCTCCAGACCCACTTTGCGGCCTTCACCTTTTTCGACGCCCACGATCAGCGACAGATCAAGCCCCAGGTGCTCAAACACTTCGCGCGCCATGGACACCTGGCCTTTACCACCGTCGACCAGC
>CAZLRQ010000247.1:0-3737 GCA_964562035.1 uncultured Rhodoferax sp.
TTCATGGCGGCGCGCGGCGTGCTGATCACCGGTTTGTACCGCCTGCGTTTTGTCACGCACCTGGATGTGGATGCCGCCGGCATTGACCACACCGTGGCGGTGATGCGTGAATTTTTGAACGGCTGAGATCGCCCGCCATGTTCAACGGCATCGACAACCTGGGCCTCTTCATCGTGGCCGGCATTTTGCTTAACCTGACGCCGGGGCCGGACGTGCTTTACACCGTGACCCACGCGCTCAAAAGCGGCTGGCGCGCCGGTGCGGTGGCGGCGCTGGGCATCACGGCCGGCTGCTTTGTGCACATCTTTGCGGCCGCGCTGGGCGTGAGCGCCTTGATGGCGGCGTCCAGCACCGCGTTTTCCGTGCTCAAGTGGCTGGGTGCGGCGTATCTGGTGTATGTGGGCTGGACCATGCTGGGGCTGCAGCGTGAATCAAAAACTCCTGATTCAATAGCTGCTAGCGCTTACCCCGTAAGGGCTAGAGGCCAAAATGACTATAAAAACATCTTGGTCCAGGGGTTTTGGACCAATGCCCTGAACCCCAAGGTGGCGCTGTTCTTTCTGGCCTTTTTGCCGCAGTTCATTGCGCCCGGCGCCGAGCACAAAACGCTGGCGTTTTTGGTGCTCGGGCTGGTGTTCAACGTCAATGGCCTGTGGGTCAACCTGGGCTACGCGGCGTTGGGTGCCGCGGTATCAAGCCGCTTTGCCACGCTACAACGCGGCATGGTCTGGTTGCAGCGCACAGCCGGTGTTCTGTTCATCGGCTTCGGGCTCAAACTGGCCCTGACCGACAATCCCATCTCTTGAGTCGCCCCATCATGTCCAACAGTCACAAAATTACCCCGCAAGAAGCCCTGCTGCGCACCATCGAGCACCGCGAAATTTTTCATGACGAGATGCTGCACATCGTGCGCCAGATCATGAACGGTGAGTGGTCGCCGGTGATGATTGCCGCCTTCATTGCCGGCCTGCGCGTCAAGAAGGAAACCATTGGCGAGATCACCGCCGCCGCGCAGGTGATGCGCGAGTTTTCCACCAAGGTGCACGTGGCTGACAAGACCCACCTGGTGGACATCGTGGGCACTGGCGGCGATGGCTCGCACACCTTCAACATCTCGACCTGCGCCATGTTTGTGGCCGCCGCGGCCGGCGCCAAGGTGAGCAAGCACGGCGGGCGCAGCGTCAGCAGCAAGAGCGGCAGTGCCGATGTGATGGAGTCACTGGGCGTCAATATCAACCTGTCGCCCGCGGCCATCACCCAATGCATTGAACAAACTGGCGTGGGCTTCATGTTTGCGCCCAACCACCACCCGGCCATGAAAAACGTGGCACCGGTGCGCAAGGAGATGGGTATCAAGACCATCTTCAATCTGCTGGGGCCGCTGACCAACCCGGCCAGCGCCCCCAACATTCTGATGGGCGTGTTTCACCCTGATCTGGTGGGCATTCAGGTGCGTGCGCTGCAGCGCCTGGGTGCCGAACACGCGGTGGTGGTGTACGGCAAAGACGGCATGGACGAGGTGAGCCTGGGCTCGTCCACCCTGGTGGGGGAGCTGAAAAATGGTGAGATCACCGAGTACGAGATTCACCCCGAAGACTTCGGCATGATCATGGCCAGCAACCGGGCCCTGAAGGTGGAAACCCCCGAGCAGTCCAAAGCCATGCTGCTGGGCGTGCTGGACAACGCGCCCGGTGCGGCCAAAGACATCGTGACCCTGAACGCCGGTGTGGCACTGTATGCCGCGAACGTGGTGGATTCGATGCAAGCCGGCGTGCTGAAGGCCCGGGCTGCCATTGAATCCGGCGCGGCCAAGGCCAAGCTGGCGCAACTGGTGGCAGCGGCGCAGGCCCTGAGCGGGCGCTGACATGAGCGGCCTTTGGCAAGGCGAGGGCGCCTGGATTGCACTGGGTGTGTCGGCCCTTTTCATCGTGGTGGGGCTGGTGATGCACCGCATTTTTATCAATATTTTGAAGAACGGCTCGCAGGAGCCGACCCAACATGACTGACATTCTGGACAAAATCGTTGCCGTCAAACGCGAAGAAATCGAGGCGGCCATTCGCCGTAAATCCCTGGACTTGGTGCGGGCGGATGCCGAGTCGCGCGTCTTGACCCGTGACTTTGTGGGCGCGTTGCGCAGCAAGGTTGCCGCTGGCCAGCCGGCCGTGATTGCCGAAATCAAAAAGGCAAGCCCGTCCAAAGGCGTGCTGCGCGCCGACTTCATTCCCGCCGACATGGCCCAAAGCTATGCTGAGCATGGTGCGGCTTGTCTGTCGGTGCTGACCGATGTGCAGTTTTTTCAGGGCAGCGTGGATTACCTCAAGCAGGCGCGCGCCAGTTGCCAGTTGCCCGTGTTGCGCAAGGACTTCATCGTCGATGCCTATCAGGTGTACGAATCGCGCGTCATGGGCGCTGACGCCATTTTGCTCATCGCGGCGTGTCTGGACGACGCGCAGATGAAAGACTTTGAAGCCATCGCGCGCAGCCTGGACATGGCGGTGCTGGTGGAGGTGCACGACGCGGCCGAGCTGGCGCGCGCACTCAAGCTCAAGACGCCGTTGATCGGCATCAACAACCGTAATCTGAAGACCTTTGAAGTCTCGCTGGACACCACGCTGACGCTGATGCGCGACGTGCCCCCTGAGCGCCTGCTGGTCACCGAAAGCGGCATTCACACCCGTGAGGACGTGTTGCGCATGGGTGCCGCGGGCATCAACGCCTTTCTGGTGGGCGAGGCCTTCATGCGCGCGCCTGACCCGGGGGTGGCGCTGGGAGAACTGTTTGGCCGGGCGTGAACCCCGGCGCCAAGGCCCAGCCCGGGCAGGCCGCGTTTGCCTTTGAGATGCCCGTGGCCGACACGGTCTCGCCGGGCTTGAGCACCGGCGGGCAGGGTGCCCAGTTGCAGGCCTGGGCGCCTGCGCAATGGCCCGTGGCGCCAGACTGGCGCCCTTTGGTGGATCGTTTTTTGAGCAGTGACGCCGGGTTGCAGTTGGGGCGGTTCATTCAGGACCGGCTGGCGCAAGGGGCGGTGGTGTACCCGCCAACACCTTTTCGGGCGCTGGAAGTTACTGCGCTGGCCGAGGTTAAGGTGGTGATTTTGGGTCAGGACCCTTACCACGGCCCCGGTCAGGCAGAGGGATTGGCCTTCTCTGTGGCGCCGGGGGTCAAGCCGCCCCCGTCACTGCGCAACATGTTCAAGGAAATCGCGCGCGACCCCGCGTTGCGGCGTTCGTCAGCCGTGTCGCCTGACAGTGGATCATTGTTGGCTTGGGCTCGGCAAGGGGTGTTGCTTATCAATGCATGCCTTACCGTGGAGCAAGGTCAGCCCGGTAGCCATGCCGGGCAGGGCTGGGAGGTGTTGACTGATGCGATCATCCGAGCTGTGGCGGCCCGGCCAGGTCCGGTGGTGTTCATGTTGTGGGGGGCGCATGCCCAAGCCAAGCAGGCCTTGATTGCCGCTACTGGCGCAGACCGTCGGGTCGCGCATCTGGTGCTAGTGGCCAATCACCCATCCCCTTTGTCAGCCCTGCGCCCACCCAAACCGTTTATCGGTTGCGCTCATTTCAGCCTGGCGAATCAGTTTTTGCAGCAACAGGGGCAGCCTGCCATTGCGTGGTGATGTGTTGAATCTTTTGTGGAAGGCAAACATTTTGCTTTTTCATGGCATAATTTGTGGCTCACCTTGGAGAGGTGGCCGAGTGGTTAATGGCAGCAGACTGTAAATCTGCCCTCTTACGAG
>CAZLRQ010000248.1:0-3709 GCA_964562035.1 uncultured Rhodoferax sp.
GGGCGCATTGCAGACTCCCTGAACGAACACCGCGCCCTGATGGCCGCGATTGCCGAACGCAACCCCGAACTCACCATTCAGCGCATGCAGGCGCATTTCAAGAACGGGCTGGAAGCCGCGAACTGACCGGCGGGTCCCGCAAACCAGTGGCACGCGGGTGCCTGCGATGCCATAGGAATCAGCCCCTTGGCGTCGCTCGGATCAGCTGATTTCCCGCCGCAATTCGGCCGCCCGCAAAGCAATGGCCTCGCGATCAGCGCCAGCGTCGGCATTTTCAAGGTAGGTTTCCAGATCTTCCAGCGCTTGTACGGCGCGGCCTGCTTCGGCGTGCGCCAATCCACGGTCGCGGTACTCGGGCCAGGCTTGGGGCAACAGCACCAGCAGTCGGTCTTGCACGGCAATCAGGCGCAACCAGTCCTCCTGCGCGGTGTGGATTTCTTTCAGGTTACGCAGCATGCGCGCAATGATGTCGCGGGGCGGTGACACCTGCAGGTACAGGCTGAGTGGCACCTCGAACTCGTCAACCAGCCCGCTGCGCTGGCGAAAAGGCGCCAGCCGCTCGGCGAGTTCTTCACGGCTGAGCGACTGACCGTCCAAAGGGTCCATCACCACCTGCCCTTCGGGCAGATTCACCTTCATCATGAAATGCCCGGGAAAGCCCACACCGCGGGCGGACAGCCCCAGGCCTTGCGCCAACTCCATCCAGACCACCGCCAACGTCACAGGAATCGCTCGCCGCGTGCGCAGCACAACATTCACAAAGCTGTTGTCAGGGTCGTAGTAGTGGTTGACGTTGCCCGCAAAATTCAGATCGCGGTAAAAAAACTGGTTGAGCGCACGCAGCTTCTGCAGGGGCGTGGCATCGGCAGGTATACGGCGCTTGAGTCGAGCCAGAAGTTGATCCAACTCGCCCAGAACCTGCTGCACATCCAGGTCAGGGTACTCATCTTGCGCAAGACTGATGGCGGCTTCGAGCAGCGGCAAGTCGGTGTCGCTTTGCACCAGGGTCGCAAAGTAGGCCAGCGGCGTCGGTATAGCCAGAGACAGGTTCATGTATGCATCCTTGCCGAACAGATGGGGACAGATTAAGCCCATTGTGCCAAGCCGCACAATGCGACCAAGCGTCAGCGCCTTAAAAACTGTTTGAGTTTCAGGCCTGCTGCCCACAACGCTATAAAGTAGATAGCTGCAGAGGCAAGCATAGCAAGGGCTAGAAGCCCAATTCGCTTAAATCCCTCACTGCGCAGCTGCGTCCAGTCCACCGCACTGTTGGCCCATATCAGGAAGAGCGCCAGCAAGGCGCAAGCCGCTATCACCTGCAGCACGAACACGCCCCAGCCGGGCTCTGGCTTATAGCTGCCGCGCCGCAGCAGTCCCACCAGCAGCCACAAAGCGTTGATGAGGGCACCAATGCCGATCGACAAGGTCAGGGCAGCATGGGCAAACACAGGCACCAGCACCAGATTGAGCAGTTGCGTGACGATCAGCACAAAGATGGCAATGCGCACCGGCGTGCGGGTGTCCTGGTTGGCGTAGTAGCCGGGCGCCAGCACCTTGATGGCCACAATGCCGACCAGCCCCACGCCCCATCCCATCAGCGCGTAGGTGATCTGCTGCACATCAAAGTCCGTCATGGCGCCGTAGTGGTACAGCACCGCGACCAGCGGTTTGGGGAACACCAGCAGCGCAATGGCGCAGGGCACGGCCAACAGCACCACCAGGCGCAGCCCCCAGTCCAGCATCGACGAGTATTTGGCGGCATCGCCAGCCGCCCGTGCGCCTGCCAGTTGGGGCATCAACACCACCCCCATGGCCACGCCGAGCATGGCGGTGGGGAACTCCATCAGGCGGTCGGCATAAGTGATCCAGCTCACGCTGCCAGTGGTCAGGTGCGAGGCAATTTGCGTGTTGATGAGCATAGAGATGTGCGCCACGCTCACGCCCAGCAGCGCCGGCCCCATCAGTCGCAGGATATTTTTGGTGGCCGGGTCAGCCCAGGCCGTGCGCAAAGCCTGCCAGCGCAGACCCACGCGCGGCGTGAGTCCCAGCTTGCGCAGGGCCAGCCACTGCACCGCCAGCTGTAAGACACCACCCAGCAGCACACCGCCGGCCAGCGCATAAATGGGCTCGATACCCAGGCGATCAAACCAGGGCGCACCCTGCCAGGCTGCCACAATCATGCACAGGTTCAAAAGCACGGGTGTGGCTGCGGGCACGGCAAACCGTTTCCAGGTGTTGAGCACACCAGCCGCCAAGGCCACCAGCGACATGAAAGCAATGTAGGGAAACATCCAGCGCGTCATGACCACGGCAATCTCAAAGCCACGCGGATCTTGCTTCAGGCCGCTGGCCATGCCCCACACCATGAATGGCGCCGCCGCCACGCCAATCAGGCTGAGTACCAGCAAGGCCCAGGTCAACACCGTGGCGGCATGGTTGATCACCTCTTGCGTTGCCGCTTCGCCGTGTTGGGCTTTGGAGGCGGCCAGCACGGGCACAAAGGCCTGGCTGAACGCGCCTTCACCAAAGAAACGCCGAAACAAGTTGGGAATACGAAACGCGACGTTGAAAGCATCCGTCATGGCATTGGCGCCAAAAGTGGAAGCGATGAGCAGTTCACGCGCCAGCCCGGTGATGCGTGACGCCAGCGTCAGAAGGGAAACAATGGATGCGGATTTAAGAAGACTCACCCGGCAAAGTGTAGCGGCGCCCAGAGCGCCAACGGGTCGGTGAAAGGGCATCGCCCGGACCGGGCATCAAGCGCTGCTAGAATCGAGGGCTTTTCTGACAACATCCGCAGACTCAAGGAATTAATACTATGGCATCTGGAAAACCCAAGAAAAAGAACCCGCGCCTGGCGTCGGGCCGCAAGCGCGTCCGTCAGGACATCAAAATCAATGCTGCGAACACGTCGCTGCGTTCCAAATACCGCAC
Organism: uncultured Rhodoferax sp.; assembly: GCA_964562035.1. Lineage (GTDB taxonomy): Bacteria > Pseudomonadota > Gammaproteobacteria > Burkholderiales > Burkholderiaceae_C > Rhodoferax. The sequence goes on from CAZLRQ010000248.1 coordinate 2,935, forward strand.
CGCGGTGAAGAACGTGGAAAAAGCTGTGCTCGCCGGCGACAAGGTCAAAGCGACCGAGTTGTTTGCCAAAATGCAAGCCGTGGTTGACACCGTGGCTGACAAAGGCATCTTCCACAAAAACAAAGCTGCTCGCGACAAGAGCCGTCTGTCGACCAAGGTGAAAGCCTTGGCCGCCGTCGCTGCCTAAATTTAGGCAAACCGCACGGATCAGCTCCTCACCGAACTGATCCGCCGTTTGTAACGGGTGCGCTGTCAGAAAAGCAAAAAAGCCGTCGCAAGACGGCTTTTTTGTGGGCGATTGATTCTGGCAAGGTTTTCAGTAACCGTCTTAGACCCTGGACTCATGGGTGCGCGCCAAAGGCTCCCCTAGCGCTGAAGTGATGATTATTTCGGTCGATCCAGGCCGGCGCCGCAAGCGTCAATACTTTTTGTTGAAATTCGCACGCACCCGCTCGGCCAGGTAGTCGCCCGCCATGATCGGCGGGTACTTGCCTGAGCGCGATGTGATCAGCGCGTCAGTGTTGGCCTGACAGAAAAAAGCCAAGCTGTAACGCGGCCCCATGGACTCGCCGGGCACCGGGTTCTTCACGCGGTGAAAGTTGCTCGGCAACTGGTCATCACTCCAGCGCATCAGCATGTCGCCAATGTTGCAAGTGATGTAGTCCTCGTGCGGCGGAATCGAGGTCCACGCCTGTGCCTCGTACTCCTTGCCCGGGCACACCTGCAGGCCGCCCTGGCCTTCGCGCTGGTAAAGGAGCGTCAGGCAGTCGAAATC
>CAZLRQ010000249.1:0-3685 GCA_964562035.1 uncultured Rhodoferax sp.
TGGACTCGGACACGCTAGCCACCCGCGACATGGACCTGCTGTGGGACACCCGCAAACGCATCCTCTTTTCAACACAACTTGCCAAGGTAGATAGCTCCATGCTGGGCGTGCTGAAAAAGGTGGACAGCAGCTTTCGTATCCGCAAGAGCCAAAAATACACCGCCGTCAACAAAGACGGCTTTGAGGTGGACATCATCCGCCGTGAGCGCGTAGGCGACGACCCTCACCCGATCAAGCTCAGTGACGAGGATGACGACTTCTGGGTGGTGCAGGCCCGCCGGGCCAATGTGCTGCTGGACTCCCCCGGCTTTTCCGCCGTGATCGTGGCCACCAATGGCACCATGGCGCGCATGAACACCGTGCACCCCGCCACCTTTGTCGCGTTCAAGCGCTGGATGGCTAGCCAACACGACCGCGCAGCCCTCAAGCGCCGCCGGGATGTGCTGCAGGCGGATGCGGTGCAAGAACTGCTGGATAAGTATTTGCCGCAGGCTTGAGTGCCAAATTGACCGCTAGCCCTCGTTGAATTTTAGAAAGAAGCTACCAAAAGTAGCGACTCCCGCCTAGCCCCGCCCTTCATACGCCGCGTTGATGAACGGCTTGACCGCATCCAAATCAGCCTGGGATGTGAGCGGCACCTCCAGGTTACCCGTGCCCCAGTGGCCAATGCTGGTGACATCGCGTGCGTTGGGCAACACCGGGAGTGCGGTGGCGGGGTCTACGTGCAGATAAAGCAGCAGGCAATTCTTGCGGTGGAGTACGACGGTGGCAAAGTTCTTCAAGCGTTTGAAGGCGGCATACAGCCGCAGCTCTTTGCGTTGCACGTCATCGCCCAAGGAGAAGGTGTAATCCTCCAGGGAGGCCAATAGCAACTGCATGGGTTCTGGCAGGTTGGCCAAAACTTCAGCAAACGACTTGTCGGGCCCCGTGCCCTTGGCGCCCGTTGGATCTGTTGGCGTTGCAGCGGTAGTACCCGCCGCCCCTAATTTGCTGACGCTGGCCTTTACCAACCTTGCCGCTGTGGCCTTACCGTTGGAGTCACTGCCCGCGTTTACCGATTCCAAGAGCAGTAAATCAGCACCAAAGCGCCGGTAGCGGATCAGCTCAATGTTGCGGCCAATCTGCTGCACCGCGTGACCGTCGTACTTGGTGAAGTCCGCCGCTATGCACACCACGCGCGGCGCGCTCCAGTCAATGGCGTCAGCCGCTGCAGCGCCCAGTTTGTCCAGCACCAGCAACTTGAATTCTGCCTTGTGGTCCATCAGCTAATCCAGATAAAACAAGCCCTGGTTAATGACGTTCTCACCCACCGAGCGTTTGTACTCAAGGATGACCGGGCAATGGTTTTCGTCCAAGCCAAGCGAGTCAATGCGACCACCGTGCGTTTTGCCAGTGGAGTGCTCACTGGCAATGAAGCGGATATTGAGCAGCGGCTGCAGGTTGGCCTCGATCAGCGTTTGCAGGGGCTTTTCCAGGTCAGACGCGTTGCCTTGCAGTTCGGTGGCGGTGCCACCAGATAGGCAGAATAGTTTGATGTCGCTCATGGGCTAGTTTCTCGCAGGGTTGGATGCTCTTCACTATTTGCTGGCGTCGTGACAGTGTCGCGACAAACTGGGTAAGCGGCAGGACAAGCTGCACCACGTGACTCATGTTGGTTGCCATTGTCATGACTGGCGGGCGTATTAATGTCTTTGGTTGGACGCTCACGGTGCCTGAATTGCTCCGTGCTCGGTAAACGCAAAAGGCAACGCCTTGGAAAATTTCAGATTTTGGAGGTGGTCGCAATTTGCGACCACCTCGGTTTTCTCATCAGCCGTAAGCTGAAAGAGGAAATCGCTGGGAAAGCGGTCCCGGTTGCGTTTGACCTGCTCATTAAGCCGCTTGGTCTGTACCCCGTACAGCGCAGCCAAGTCCACATCCAGCATGACTCGCAGGCCGCGAATCACTTGGATACGGCTTTCAATACGCGGCACCAGTAGTGTGTTGCTCGTAATCATGGTCGTGGCCTTTTCATGTTCCTAGCCTTGCCCCAAATCCGCAGTCGCCACCATGCCTTTCCTTCCAAGCAGCAAACACCAAAGGCCTGATACCAAACCGCACCGCATTCCCGGGGTGCAAGGCAGCAAACTCTTGCAGCACCAGTTGGGTGAAGTGGGCCGCATCAGCAGCGGCAACCGTGGACGGCAGCCTGGCATTCACGGTGGCAATGGTCACGGCCTCGTCGTTTTGAACAATTGCTGCTACCACGTCGCTCAAGGCTTGGCGATAGCGCAGACGAAAAATATCGGGCGGCACCAGGTTCTGCTTGACCGCCACGTATTGCTGGCATGAGCGCTCGTAGGCCCACACAAACACGTCACGCAGCAGCTCGATGCGGTTGAGTTCATACACGCCGATCATCGCGTCCACATAGGCCTGTTGCGGCACGTCGATGAAGGACAGCGGGCACAGGTTGTGGCGAATGAGCGGAATGTTGGCCGCCAGTCTTGAGGTGCGCTTGTTCACATCTTCAAACGGCTGCAGGTAGGGCAAATGCACCATCAGAAAAAATGCCTGCTCGAAGGGGTCGTCAATTTCCGCAGCCATCTGGATGACGATGCCAAACAGTTCCTCCAGCCGCTGCGGCAAGGCCACCGGCAAATACACGCTGCCGCCAATCTCTACCGCCCGCCTGCGAAGGCGGCCCACCGCTGTGGGGTCGGCCATCAAGCCATCTGACAAAAATGCATGCAGCGCGACGATGCAATCGGGCGTGACTTCGGCGTGAGCGGGATCGAGCACCAGGTATTCAATGGCCTGTTTGTGGTTCAGGATCATCTGGGTTTCCAGCGCGTCTTTGCCTTCTGCGGCTTGGCCGAATTCGATTAGCCGCTCGGTATCGAGCCGGCTGTAGGTGTTGCCCTCCAGCACGGAGGAGGCCCACGACAGGTCTATCAGCAAGCGGTTGAGAATGTCGCGCGCAAAGGTGCCCGCCGGTGTTTGCTCAGTGCGCGCTCTGCCCATGGTGTGCAACTGGTCCCGCAAACCTGGCGGCAGATAGGCGGTGTGATTGGGGTGGTATTGCTCCAGAAACGCCAGCTTGTAGCTCACTGGTGCGCGCATGGCACGGGGCTGGCGCACGTAGGCTTTGATCTCTTCGCCTTCGGGCGACGTAGGCGCGTAGACCTCGCCAGTAGCCTGCAATGTGGGCATCGGCAACCGGAGCGAAGCAACTCCCTGCGCAACGCCCACGTAGCGCGTAGCCCGTGCCTCGCCCATGATCTGAACCTGCCCCTGCGCCACCAAAGTGGCTAGGCGACGCTGCAAGGTGCGGCGCGTCAAGCGGTTGCCCTGCAACTTGGCGATGGCATCAATCCCCAGGCCGTGGGGTTGCGCAGCAATCAGCGCCATCAATTGGTCTAGCTCGGTCGGGGGGGTGATGCTTGGCATGTGCTCAGGTCTTTGATAGCAGGCTGGCAGTATCGCGCCACTTAGAGTGGCGCGCAAGGAGTATTGCGACACATAGGTGGCGCGATTCTGTTGTCATGATCCGAGCCTGCTTCCAAAACTCCCATCCCCACCCACCCCAAGCACCAACCTCTGCGTAGCCCGAGTCGCCGCCACATAAAACACCCGCGCAGCCTCCTGCTCGTCTTCACCCTTGGCAGGCATATGCCCCACGCCGGGCAGCGCCACCACGGGGAAC
>CAZLRQ010000250.1:0-3642 GCA_964562035.1 uncultured Rhodoferax sp.
CAGACCAACATTCTGGGTACGTTCAATCTGTTGGAGGCGGTGCGGGCTTATTGGGGCGTGCTGGAGGCAGATGCCAAGTCAGCCTTTCGCTTGCTGCATGTCTCCACCGACGAGGTGTATGGCTCTTTGGCCAAGACAGACCCGGCCTTTACCGAGACCCATCGCTACGAGCCCAACAGCCCGTACTCGGCCAGCAAGGCGGCCAGCGACCACCTGGTGCGGGCGTACCACCACACCTATGGTTTGCCGGTGCTCACCACCAATTGCTCCAACAACTACGGGCCGTTTCACTTTCCCGAGAAGCTCATTCCGCTGATGATCGTCAACGCTCAGGCCTCGTTGCCGTTGCCCGTCTATGGCGATGGCCAGCAGATTCGGGATTGGCTGTATGTGAAGGACCATTGCAGCGCCATTCGCCGGGTGTTGGAGGCCGGCCGCCTGGGCGAGGTTTACAACATCGGGGGCTGGAACGAGAAGCCCAACCTGGACATCGTGCACACCGTGTGCGCTTTGCTTGATGAACTCAAGCCCCGTGCCGATGGCCAAAGCTACCGGGCGCAGATCACGTATGTCACCGACCGCCCCGGCCACGACCGGCGCTATGCGATTGATGCGCGCAAACTGGAGCAAGAGTTGGGCTGGAAGCCCGCTGAAACCTTTGAGACCGGCATCCGCAAAACGGTGCAGTGGTACCTGGACAACCCGGCGTGGGTGGCCAATGTGCAAAGTGGCAGCTACAAGGACTGGGTCAACCAGCAGTACGGCGCGGTGGCGGGAGCGGCCGCATGAAGGTTTTGCTCTTGGGCCGCAACGGCCAGGTGGGCTGGGAGCTGCAACGGTCTTTAAGCGTGCTGGGCGAGGTGGTGGCGCTGGGCTCAGACGCGGCCCACAACCCGCAGGGTCTGTGCGGGGACCTCACTGACCTGGCGGGGCTGACCGAGGCGGTGCGCCGGGTCGCGCCGCAAGTCATCGTCAATGCGGCGGCCCACACGGCGGTGGACAAGGCGCAGAGCGAGCCTGAGCTGGCCCGTCTCATCAATGCGCTGGCCCCTGGGGTGCTGGCGCAGGAAGCTATTCGTTTGGGTGCCTGGCTGGTGCATTACTCCACCGACTATGTGTTTGACGGCCATGGCGAGACGCCTTGGACAGAAACCGATGTCACCGCGCCCTTGAGCGTGTACGGCCAGACCAAGTATGAGGGCGAGCAAGCGGTGGCACTGAACCCGAAGCATCTTGTTGTTAGAACCAGCTGGGTGTACGGCGCACGCGGTGGCAACTTTGCCAAGACCATGCTGCGCCTGGCCGCTGAGCGCGAATCTTTGAGCGTGATTGACGATCAGATTGGCGCCCCCACTTCGGCCGAGTTGCTGGCCGACGTCACGGCGCATGCCCTGCGTGCCGCTCTGGCAAAACCAGCGCTGGCCGGGCTGTACCACTGTGTGGCTGGCGGCCACACCAGTTGGCACGGCTACGCCCGCTTTGTGCTGGCCCAGGCCCAAGCCCTGGGCTGGGCGTTGAAAGCCGGGCCTGAGCAAGTCAATGCCACGGCCACAGCGCACTACCCTACCCCAGCCCAGCGCCCCCTTAACTCGCGCCTGGACACCAGCAAGCTGCAAAGCAGCTTTGGCCTAACCCTGCCGCCCTGGCAGCAGGGTGTGGCGCGCCTGCTCACCGAAATCTCAGGGAAATAAACACCATGACCACAACAGCATCAAGCACCACGGCCCCATCCGCAATGACCGCCCAAAGTCCAATGCGACGCAAAGGCATCATCCTGGCCGGTGGCTCAGGCACCCGGCTGTACCCGGCCACCCAGGTGGTGAGCAAACAGCTCTTGCCGATTTACGACAAGCCGATGATTTACTACCCCTTGAGCGTGCTGCTGCTGGCCGGCATTCGCGAGGTGCTGGTCATTTCCACCCCGCAGGACACGCCCCGCTTTGAGCAGTTGCTGGGCGACGGCCGTCAGTGGGGTATTCAGATCACCTATGCGGTGCAGCCCTCGCCCGACGGTCTGGCGCAGGCCTTTCTGATTGGCGAGCAGTTTCTGGACGGCGCCCCCAGTGCGCTGGTGCTGGGCGACAACATCTTTTACGGCCACGACTTTGCCGGGCTGCTGGAGAGCGCGAATGCGCAGACCCACGGCGCCACCGTGTTTGCCTACGCCGTGCAAGACCCCGAGCGCTATGGCGTGGTGGAGTTTGATGACGCCGGGCATGCCATCAGCCTGGAAGAGAAACCCAGCAGCCCCAAATCGCGCTACGCCGTGACGGGCCTGTACTTTTACGACAGCCAGGTGGTGGCCTTGGCCAAGCAGGTCAAGCCCTCGGCCCGCGGCGAGCTGGAAATCACCGACCTGAACCGCCTGTACCTGGAACAAGGCACGCTGGATGTGCAAACCATGGGGCGCGGCTACGCCTGGCTGGACACCGGCACGCATGAGTCGATGCTGGAGGCCAGCCAGTTCATCTACACCATCGAGAACCGCCAGGGCCTCAAGGTGGCGGCACCTGAGGAGATTGTGTGGCGCCACGGCTGGATTGACGACGTGCAGTTAGAGAAGCTGGCCAAGCCGCTGGCCAAATCAGGCTACGGCAAGTACCTGCTGCGTTTGCTCACAGAGAAGGTGTACTGATGAAGGTCACCCCATGCACCATTGCTGATGTGCTGTTGATTGAACCCAAGGTGTTTGGCGACGCCCGTGGTTTCTTTTATGAAAGCTTCAACCAGCGCGCCTTCAACCAGGCCACCGGGCTGGACCTGTCCTTTGTGCAGGACAACCATTCCAAATCAGCCCGCCATGTCTTGCGCGGCCTGCACTACCAGGTGCAAAACCCCCAGGGCAAGCTGGTGCGGGTGGTGGCCGGTGAGGTGTTTGACGTGGCAGTGGACATCCGGCGTGATTCCCCCACGTTTGGCCAATGGGTGGGTGAGATTTTGTCAGCCGACAACAAACGCCAACTGTGGGTGCCGCCGGGCTTGGCGCATGGTTTTGTGGTGTTGTCAGAGACTGCCGAGTTTTTGTACAAGACCACCGACTACTACGCCCCCGAGCACGAGCGCTGTATTGCCTGGAACGACCCGACGCTGGCGATCAAATGGCCCGCCATGGACACAGCGCCTTTGCTGTCAGCCAAGGATGCGGCAGGGATGAGTTTTGTGACGGCTTGTGGGGGGTGAGGTGGAAAGTGGCCATCTAAAAGGATAGCTACTCAGGCAGGCTGCACAAGGGCTGGAGGCATAAAAGGCTTGAAATTAGCCTACTCCGCATGTTTGGCAATTACGCGTCAAACGCCTTGCGTGAACCGCAGATACGTCACCGTTGAACTTAATCAACAGCGACGTAATCATAGTAGAAGCGAGAACTTGTCGAAGCGAAAAAATGCGACAACACACCGAATGAAAAGTTTCGTTGTTGTCGATGAAAATTTGAAGTCCAGAAACGAGGAAGCCCTAGAACATTTCTGCTCTAGGGCTATCGTTTGGTGCGGCTGGCAGGAATTGAACCCACGACCCCTTGGTTCGTAGCCAAGTACTCTATCCAACTGAGCTACAGCCGCCTAGCTTCGTATTCTAGCACCATTTTTTGGTGGGCCGTCACAGACTTGAACTGTGGACCAAAGGATTATGAGTCCTCTGCTC
>CAZLRQ010000251.1:0-3616 GCA_964562035.1 uncultured Rhodoferax sp.
CGGTCACGGTCCACCACTGCGGGCGGTTGCTGACCTGAATCAGGCCGTGGTTGTGACAAAACCGAACCATGGTGGCCACGGGAAACTGCAGCATCTGGTCAGTGGGGCAACTCCAGATGCAGCCCAGCATGGGCAGCAAGTACCAGTCCCGAAACTCCTGCGACAACTGGTGCTGGTGCAAAAAGTCAGCCAGCGGCTGCATCAGCGCGACCTCGGCGCCGCGTTCGGCCAGGTCGGTGGCAATTTTGTTGAAGCGCAGCAGATCGCGCAGCATGCGCAAGAACCGCGGGTTCACCAGGTTGCCGCGCTGGGCAAACACTGTGCTGAGCGACGACCCACTCCACTCCAGCGCGCCGCCCGCGCGTCCGCCGGGCACTTGCACCGAAAACGACATGTCGGACTTGGCGGTGGCCACGTCCAGCTCGGCCAGTAACTTGATGAGATTGGGGTAGGTGCGCTCGTTGAACACCAGAAAGCCGGTGTCTACGCCATGGGTGACGGGGCCCGTGGGGCCGTCCAGCGTCACATCCACTGTATGGGTGTGACCGCCAAAGTAGCTGCCGGCTTCAAACAGCGTCAAATCCGCCTGCCCACGCAGGCTGTGGGCCACTGCCAGGCCGGAGATGCCGGAACCAACGATTGCGATCTTCATGTCAGGGGCGGGGCACTTGGGAAAAGGGGGAGAAAAAATTGATCACGATCAGGAACGTATAGGTAATTTTGCGACTGATTGGTAATTTTACATCTTCATTGGTTGGTAAAACCATTTTTTGAGCAGTGTCATGGTCGCGCGAATGTGCGGCCGGACCGCGCCGACCGGACCGGTCAGACAGGCAAATTTCAGGGGGCGTGATGCGCCCCAGCGGTAGGGGCGCGGAGTGGGCTGTGGCCCGTGCGGGCCCGGGGTCAGCGCGGGCGTTCGGACGGTGCGGGCTTGGTCATGGCCAGCATCTTGGGCAGGTTGATCTGCACCTTGACCTCGCGGTGCGGCACGCTGGCGGTAATTTTGAATTCGGCCTGGCTGGTGTCGCGCACCATGTGCTCTGCGGTGGGCAGGCCGCTGCGGCTGACCAGCACCGCCACGCGCGGTGTGGTGGTGTTGGCGCCGCGCTTGATGACCACCGCAATTTCATTGGTCGCCAGCCGTACATAGGAGCCCGGCGAGTAAATACCCACCACCTTGATGAGGGCGGCGCCGGCTTCGTCGATTTGCTTGTTCTCGTCAAAGTAGCTGGCCTTCATGGCCACCGCGGGCGCCACTGCCGCGCGCGTGACACGCGGTGCCAGGCAGGCAGCAAACATGTCGGCGCGCTGTATCAGCCGCGCCAGGCGTTGCCCGGGCGCGCGGCCTGCCAGCGGGCCGGGCACTTTGGTGTGGTGGGCACCCACGGCGTCCAGCCAGTCGGAGTCGGTAATGCCCAAGTTCTTGAGCATGCTCACCGAGCGCTCGGCGTGCTCATTGATTTCCTTGCGCTGCTGCGGGCTCGGGGCTTCTTTTTGCCGGGCCAGGCGGTCCTGCAGCTCGGTCATGCCCAGGTTCATGGTCAGGGCCGCTTTGCCCAGCGACACCTCGGTCTCGGGGCTCCATTTCAGCACCTCGTGTGCCGCCAGGCTGCACATCACGCTCACCAGCATGGCGTGCGTGGCGCTGTAGTGGTGCACTTCGCTGGCCGAGAGGTGAATCAGCGCAAACAGCACACCATCGGGGTTGTTGCGCAAATGCCAGACCAGCAGCGTGTGCAGCTTGTCCAGTCGGGCAGAAAAGCTGGCCGGGTTGGGGTCACGCAGCATGGCATTGGTTTGGGCCTGCAGAAAAACCCAGTCGGGTTCGCCCGGCTCAACGGTGTTTTTCAGACCGTTCAGACTGGAGGACGCAATGCCGGTCTCGGCGATCACGCCCAGCGACTGGTCCTCACGCACCAGCGTGTGCAGTTTTTCAACGTAAGCGCGGTGGTGGCCCTCGGACTCGGTCACATCAATGAAGAGGCGCCCGCGCTGGGCCACCATCAGGTCCAGGTCGGCGCGCTTCTCCACCACAAAGCCTTTGGGCGCCAGCAGCACGCCCGCCGAGTCGCGCAAGGCAAACGGCAGGGCCTGGCCCAGGCGGATGGATTCGACGTTGACAATGACTAGGTTCATAGAGAGGCCAAATTATGACAACAGTGTGTGCCTTGGCCGGACCATGGCGCCTGTCACCATGGCCGGTCCGACGCCACGGGCTTGGTCAGCGCCAGCATGCGTTCCAGGTTGATCTTGACCTTGACCTCGCGGTGCGGCACGCTGGCCAGAATCTTGAACTCGGGCAGCCGGGTGTCGCGCACGATGAAATCACCCGTGGGCATGCCGCTGCGGTTGACCACGATGGCCACGCGCGGCGTGGTGGTGTTGAGGCCACGGCGAATCACCACGGCCAACTCATTGGTGCTCAGCCGCACAAAAGAGCCGGGTGAGTAAATGCCCATGGTTTTGACCAGGGCGGCACCCGCCTCGTCAATCTCGCGGTTTTCGTCAAAGTAGCAGGCCTGCATGGCCATGGCCGGGGTGGCGGGCAGGCGCGCGGCGCGCGGTGCCAGGCAGGCGGCAAACAGGTCGGCGCGCTGAATCAGGCGCGCCATGCGCTGCCCGGGCGTGCGCGGCAGCAGGGGCCCCGGCGCCTTGGTGTGGTGGTCCAGCACCGATTCCAGCCACGACTGGTCGGTCACGCCCAGCTGCTCCAGCAGCATCACCGAGCGAATGGCGTGCTGCTCCACCTGGCGGCGCTGCTCGGGGTTGGGCGGCTCTTTTTGCTGGGCCAGGCGGTCTTGCAGCTCGGTCATGCCCAGGTTCATGGTCAGGGCGGCCTTGCACAGCGTGGTGTCCTGGCCTTGGGGCCACTTCAGCACCTCGCGCGCGGCCAGACTGCACATCACCGCCACCAGCATGGCGTGGGTGGCGCTGTACATGCGCAACTCGTTGCTGGTCAGGTAGGTCAGGGCAAACAGCGTGCCGTCGGGGTTGCGCTGGGCGTGCTGGCTGAGCTGGCGTTGCAACTCGTCCAGCCTTTTGAGGAAGCTGACGGGGTTTTTGTCACGCAGCATGGCGTGGGCCTGCTCTTGCAGCGCCAGCCAGTCGGGTTCGGCGTTGTTGTCTTTGTCACGCGCGCTGGCCATCTCAAAAGACGAAAACTGGCTTTCGGCAATCTGTCCCAGCGGAATGTCGTCCTGCACCAGTTCGCGCAGCTGGTTCACATAGGCGCGGCGGTGCGCCTCGGACTCGGCCACGTCCACAAACAACTGGCCGCGTTGCAAGACCACCTGCTCCAGATCAGCCTGTGTGCGCACCACGTAGCCCTTGGGCGCCAGCAACACCCCGCCCGCGTCGCGCAGCGAGAAAGGCAGCGGAAAACCGATGCGGATAGCGTCCGTGCTGACAGTGACTAAATTCATAAAGTGGGCAAATTATGCCCACACGCGTGAGCCTCCGTGCCGTGGAGCTTACGGCATGAGTCGCTGTGCCCAGGGGCAAAGACAGGGCCGGGATGGCCGTTATCTTTGCGTTTAAGCCCTTTCAGAATGAAATATGGGTCAAATCGGGCTCCAGCCCTTATCCACATTGCTTGAGTAGCTATGAAATTTAA
>CAZLRQ010000252.1:0-3596 GCA_964562035.1 uncultured Rhodoferax sp.
ATCAGCATGGCGACCTGTTCCGGGCTGAGCTTGAGCGCGCGCCCCACAATCAGTGGCACGGCCACGGCGCCGGCGTACATCACCAGCACATGCTGCAGGCCCAGCGCCGCCAGGCGCCCCGTGGGTAAATGCTGGTCCACAGGATGGACGGCGGATGAGGTCATGAGATAGCTCCTGAAGTGTGCGGTGTGGCCGTGGCGGGTGGCGCACCGCACTGAAAAGTGAATCGCCCGAAATACAGATTTCGTAATCAAATCTGTATGTCAAACTGTATACACTTTATGCCGGTTTGAGATAAGGGAAAACCCCAGAACGAGAGCGCGTTACTGGGGTTTTTCTGCGTGGCGTTGCCCTGTCTTGCGCTCGGCGCGCCCGGCCTGTCGCTGGCCTAAGTCAGCAATGTCTTCAAAGTACGCGCAATGACCTTGGTGGCGCGGCGCAGGTCTTCCAAATCCAGTCGCTCATCGGCACGCTTGGCGTGCGACTCCAGCACGGTGCGCGGGCCGGCGCCGTAAATGACACCTGGAATACCGGCCTCGCAAAACAGACGCACATCGGTGTACAGCGGTGTGCCCAGTGCCGGAATGTCTTCGCCAAAAACGGCCTTGCCGTGGGTCTGAATGGCATCGACCAGCGGTTGGTTGCCGGGCAGCGGCTTCATGGCGTTGGCCAGCAGCATGCGTTTGACGTCCACGGTCACGCCGGGTTGCTGCGCTGCGGTGCTGGCAATGATGTCACGCAGCGTTGCTTCGACTTCAGCCGGGTTTTCTTCAGGAATCATGCGCCGGTCCAGCTTGAAAGTGACGCGGCCGGGGATCACGTTGGTGTTGGTGCCGCCTTCAATCAGCCCAATGTTCAAGTACGGGTGGGTGATGCCTTCTACGCTGGAGGTGATTTGCTTGTAAAGCGTATTTTGGGCGTACAGCGCGTTGAGTATTTGCACCGCCGCCTGCAGGGCGTCCACGCCCGAGTCGGGAATGGCGGCGTGGGCCATCTTGCCGTGCACGGTCACTTCCATTTGCAGGCAGCCGTTGTGCGCGGTGATGACCTGGTAGCTGAAGCCAGCCGCAATCATCAGGTCCGGGTGAATGATGTTGTGCTTGAGCAACCAGCCGGGGCCTACTTCGCCACCAAATTCCTCGTCGTAGGTGAACAGCAATTCCACGTTGCCTGCTGTTGGCTTGGATACGGCTTCCAGCGCGCGCACCGCGAAGGCGTAGGTGGCGAAATCGCACTTGCTCACGGCGGCCGCGCGACCGTAAATTTTGCCGCCTTCAATCTCGCCGCCGTAGGGGTTGTGGGTCCAGCCTTCACCGGGGGGGACGACATCACCATGGGCGTTGAGCAGCACAGTTTTGCCAGGGCCGTAAGCGCGGCGCACCAGCAAATTTGTGATGCTTTGCAGCCCGGCGGCATGTACTTCGGCCTCGGGCACAGCGTATTTCTCGGCGTTCAGCCCCATGCTTTGCAACAGCTCGGCGGCGCGCTCGGCGTGCGGGGCGTTGTTGCCCGGCGGGGTGTCGGTGGGCACGCGAATGAGTTCCTGCAGAAACGCCACCTGCTCGTCAAAGTGGGCATCGATCCAGGCGTCGAGTTGGTCGTAGGTTGTCATCGGAGTGGGTCTTTCAGGAAAGGTAGTCAAAGTCGGCAGCCAGTTGGTCTACCAGCGTGCTGAACGCTTCAACGGCAAGTTGCATGTCGTCGCTGGTGGTGCTCTCCAGCGGGTTGTGGCTGATACCAGCGTTTTGGCCGCGCACAAACAGCATGGCCTGCGGCATCACCTCGTGCAGCTTCATGGCGTCGTGGCCGGCGCCGCTGGGCAGGCGGTGCAGTGGCACCCCCAGGGTGTTGACCGCCTGCTCCCAGCGCTGCTGCCAGGCCAGGGCGCTGGGCGCAGCAGCGGCGCGCATGGTTTCTTCCAGGTTGCAGTGCACGCGGCGGTGCTCGCAAATGGCGGTCAGCGTGGCCAGCACGTCGTGCACCAGCGCGTCACGCTGGGCGTTGGTGGGCGCACGCAAGTCGAGTGTGAACTGGCAGCGCCCCGGCACCACGTTCACAGAGCCGTTGGGGACCGTTAACTGACCCACCGTGCCGACCGAGTCGCCATCCTGGGCGGCGCGTTTTTCCACTGCCAGCACCAGTTCGGCCACGGCGGCGGCGGCATCACTGCGCCGGTCCATGGGCGTCGTGCCCGCGTGGCAGGCCGTGCCGATGACTTCGCCGGCGCAGCGCACGCTGCCGTTGATGGAGGTCACCACGCCCAGCGGCAAGTCCAGCTCATTGAGCACGGGTCCTTGCTCAATATGCACCTCTACAAAACCCAGGTACTGGTCCGGGAAGCGCAGCAGCTTGGGGATGTCCTGTGGGTTCAGCCCCGCATGCGCCATGGCGTCGCGCATAGTGATGCCGTCCGCATCCTGTTGGTCCAGCCACGCGGGGTCAAACTGGCCAATCAGGGCGCCCGAGCCCAGAAAAGTGGCCTTGTAGCGCTGGCCTTCTTCTTCGGCAAAGCCGATGACCTCCAGGTGAAACGGCAGGCGCTTGTTCTGGCGCTTCAATTCACGCACGCAGGCCATGGGCACAAAAATGCCCAGCCGGCCATCGTATTTGCCGCCATTGCGCACGGTGTCGTAGTGCGAGCCGGTCAGCAGCGTTTGTGCCTCAGGGGAGCTGGAGAGGTAGCGCCCCACCACGTTGCCCACGGCGTCAATGTGCACCTCGTCAAAACCCACCGCCAGCATGTGCGCTGATAAATGTGCCGCACAGGCCCGGTGGGCGTCGGTGAGGTAGGTGACGGTGAGCTGGCCTTTGTCGGCGTAGCCGGGGTCGGTGAATTGGGCCAGATCTTCGTGCCAGTCCCAAACCTCGTTGCCCAATGTGGGCGTGACGCCAAACTTGTCGTTGAGCCGGATTTCAGCAATGCGGTGAATGTTGCGCAGGCACTCGGCGCGTTCAAAGTCGGGATGGCCGAACAGACGCCGCTCAAAAGTAGCGATGATCTCTTGGCGGCTCAGGCCCGTGCCGCGCGGGCCGCGCACCGCCAAAATGAAAGGAAAGCCAAACTTGGCGTTGTAGTCGGCATTGAGCTGCTGCAGCCGCGCAAACTCCTCAGGGCTGCACTGCGTCAAGCCGGCCTTGCTTTGCTCATTCGTCGACTCAGCGGTGAGCGACTGGCTGACCATGGCCTTGCCAGCCAACTCGGGGTGGGCACGAATCAAGGCGAGTTGGGGCGCCAGGCCGGCCTCGGCCACGGTGCGGGCCATGGCGTGCTTGAGTTGCGCCAGCGATTGGAAGGGGCGCTGGGCCAAGGCTTTTTCAGCAATCCAGGGCGAGTGTTCGTACAAGCCGTCCAGCAGTTGCAGGGCTTCAGGCGCGGGTGCGGCGTTGAGTTGTTCCAGGGTCATCGTCATGGTGGGGTTCCAGTCAGTCCTTGAAGGGGTGGGTGGCTTTCCAGTGCCGTGCAATGTCAAGGCGGCGGCACACCCACACGCGGTCGTGTTGCGCGATGTGGTCCAAAAAGCGCTGCAACGCCGTGATGCGCCCGGGGCGGCCCAGCAGGCGGCAGTGCATGCCGATGCTCATCATCTTGGGTGCGT
>CAZLRQ010000253.1:0-3582 GCA_964562035.1 uncultured Rhodoferax sp.
GATCAAAATTTAAAGAGCGCCTATTGTGCGGCACGAAATGCGCAAGCCAAACCTGGGTGCCTGGGCACATGCCCAACGACAAAAGCCGCCTTGCGGCGGCTTTTGTTGCAACCGGCAGCGGCCGGGGTAGCGGTTAGGCGACGCCGTTGGCCTTGAACCAGGCCAACGCACGTTTGAAGCCGTCTTCTGCCGGCTCCTTGCGGTAGCTGGGACGGTAATCGGCGTGGAAGGCGTGGGGCGCGTCGCGGTACACCGTGAATTCCGAACGACCAGCGGCCTTGTTGCCTTGCCCGGCAGCATCGGCCAGCGCGTCCTTCATCTGGTTGACGGTGGTCAGCGGAATGCCGCCATCTTGCCCGCCATACAGACCCAGCACAGGCGCCTTGAGGCTGGAGGCCAGCTCCAGCGGGTGCTTGGGTGTGAGTGTCGACGCGGTGCCCACCAAGCGGCCGTACCAGGCCACACCGGCCTTGACCGGGCCGTGCGCGGCATACAACCAGGTGATGCGGCCACCCCAGCAAAATCCGGTGATGGCGACCTTGGCCAGGTTGCCGCCGTTGGCGCCGGCCCACTTCACGGCGCCGTCCAGGTCGGCCATGACTTGCGCGTCGGGCACTTTGGAGACCACTTCAGCGATCAGTTTGCCCATCTCGGCGTACTGGGTGGGGTCACCCTGGCGGGCAAAGCACTCGGGGGCGATGGCCAGGTAGCCGGCTTTGGCAAAGCGGCGGCAGGTGTCGGCAATGTACTCATGCACGCCAAAAATTTCCTGAATCACCAGCACCACCGGCAGGTTGGTTTTGCCCTCAGGCGCGGCATAAAACATAGGCACCTTGAAGCCATTGACTTCGAAGGTGGTCTCGCCCGTGCGCAAACCGTCGGCCGATGTCTTGATGGCCGTTTGCGCCATGATGGGCAGCGCTGTGGCGGCATACCCCACGCCCAAGGCCACTTTGAGTGCCGTGCGGCGGCTCGCGCCCTGCTCGGTCGTCTGGCCCGGCAAAAGCGCGTTGAATTCAGTCTTGAGGTCGTCGTTCAGCATTTGGAGTCTCCGTTGGGTTGGGAATGAAATCACCCGGCGGAGTCTAGCGAAAGCTGAAAATTTTGGGGCTTGTAGGGCTGCCCATGCCCCTGAGCGGTCGCGGGCTGCCCGCCCAAACGACCGCGCTTACAGACCGGCGTTGCGCGCGTCTTCGTCCATTTTGCGTTTGAAGAACATGCGAAACCAGACGGCCATGCCCAGCATGAAGGCGATGCCAATCGCGCTCATGATCCCGTAGTCAGTGGTGAAGAGGTCGGTGAGCAGTTTCATGGTGTCTGTCCTTTTGCGTTGAATCCGGCAGACCCTTGGGCTGCCGTGTTGCCAGTATGTCCGCCCCTTGACGCGGCGTGTCTGACCTGGATCAACCCTGGACGTGTTAGCGCTGCAGCCCGCCTCACTTCACCGCAACGGCATCGGTCATGCGGTAGAAAAGCCCATAGGGGTCGTCCGCCAGCACCGTGAATTTGCCCTCCATCACCACGGGCTCCAGAGAGTATTTGACCGGGGTTTTGGTCTTCACCTCCACCATGCTCTGGGGGCCGCCCGGCAGGCAAAAAGAGCAGGTCAGTGGCACCGAGGTCAGCAAAAAGTAGGTCTGCCGCTCGCCCGGGTTCAGCGGCATCATGAAGCCCTGCAGCCGCTGCGTGGTGTTGTGCATGGCCTGCACCGAGGCCGGGAACACGGGCAACACGCGGTTTTTGACCGTTTTGGTGGTGGCCTCGGTGAGCACCGACCAAGGCAACACATCACCGCGCGCCGGCAGCGGGGCAAAAGGGCTGTTGGGGCTGTGCACGCCGGCCCCGGTGCCCATGGGCACGCCGTTGGCAGACCCGCCGGTTTGTGCCCAGGCGCCAGCCGACGCCAAGCCCACCGCCAACACGCAAACGGACAGGGCCCGGCCCATGGATAAGGTTTTCACAAACGTGTCCTCATGACAGTGGCCACTTCAGTGGGCGTGCTTCATGCCGCAAAACTTGCCAATCGCCAAGCCCTTGCAGGCGGCCTGCAGGTCTTTGGTACACACCGCCTCACCCTTGCCGGACGCCAGGCACTTGGCGGCGGCCTCATGGGCCGTGGCCATGGCGCGGTGGCGGGCGATATCTTCCTTGGTTTGCTGGTCACCATGCGTTTCAGACGCTATTGAAAGCGTAGCTGTCAGTGCAATACCCATAAGGGCTAGAAGCATTTTTTTCATAAATTTACCTTTGAAAACAAGTGATTAAGGAGATCATCGGGCCTGAAGAAGTTCCAGCACGCTCACCCGGTACGCGCCCAGCGCCGGCAACAAAGCCGCCACCAACGACACGCCCAAGGCCAGCCCCGGCACCCACCACAGCGCCAGGGGCCAGACCATGCCGCCGATCAGCAGCGACTGATTCAGTTGCAGCAACCAGCCCAGCAGCGCCGCCAGCGCCTGACCACCCGCCAGCCCCAGCAGGGTCGCCAAAGCGCCCAGCCACAGGGCCTCGGTCAGCAAGAGTGCGGCCACTTTGCGCGGCGGCGCACCCAGCATGCGCAGCAGCGCCAAGTCGGCCCGGCGCTCCCGCACCGCGCTCCACAGGGCAATGAACACACTCAAACCCGCCGTCAACAACAGCACACCGGCAAAGGCGCGCAGCACATCGGTGCCCACGCCCAGGGTGTGCAGCAGGCGGGTGATCTCCAGCGCGGGCGCAGCGGCCTGCAGCTCGGTGGTGGTGTTGATGAAGCGCGGAAAACTCAAGGCCGCCAGCGGGGTGGTGTAACGAATCAGCGCCAGCGTGACTTCACGCTCGTCTATCAGCGCCTGGCGGTCGTCGGCGTCAACGGCGGTGTAGTCCTCATGCACCTGCCAGACCGAGGCGGTGTCGGTCAGGATGAGCCGGTCCAGCACGCTGCCACTGGCGGCCAGCACGCCGGTCACGGTGTAGGCACTGTCGCCATGCGCGTGACCGCCGGCCCCCAGGCCGTGGGAACCCACAAAAGTAGCGCCCAGCCCCAAACCCAACTGGCGCGCTGCCGTGGCCCCCAGCACCACCTGCATGGGGGCCTGCCACACACGGCCCTGCGCCAACGTGGCCGCATAGTGCGTCAAATAGGCGGGCGAGGTGCCCACGATGCGAAAACCAGAGAAGTTGTCGCCCAGGCTGACCGGCATGACGCTGGCCACCTGCGGGTGCGACTCCAGCGCCTTCACGGCCGCCAGCGGCACGTTGCCGGTGGGCACATCCAGGTGCAGCACACCCGACAAAATCAGTTGCAAGGGGCTGCCCTTGGCGCCCACCACCACGTCAATGCCCGCCAAATCGCGCTCAAACGCCTGGTTGAGCTGATGGCTGACCAACACCAAAAACGCGATGCTGGACAGCCCCAGGCTGAGCAGCAGCAGGTTCAGCGCCGCCCCCAGCGGGCGGGACCACAGGTAGTGCCAGGCCAGGGCGATGGTCTTCATGCTTTATTTTTCATAGCTACTGGCCCAATAGCAGCGGGGGCTGGATGCCAATTTTCCCCCTATTTTCAGCCGCCAGCATGGCCGCGACACGGGCGTCGTGTGTGGCAAT
>CAZLRQ010000254.1:0-3561 GCA_964562035.1 uncultured Rhodoferax sp.
TGGCGTCCAGGTCGCCATGGCCCTGGCAATATTCTTCAATAAGGCCTATAACCCTTGCCAGTCCTGCGCTTACAGCTACAAAAATAGTAGCGTCAGCGTCCAGCTGTGGCTCTTGGGCCACGTAGGCAATGCGGGTGTTGCTTTGCACCTGGATCGTGCCGTCGTCGGGTTTTTCCATGCCGCCCAGAATTTTGAGCATGGAGGATTTGCCGGCGCCATTGCGGCCAATCAGGCCCACGCGCTCCGAGGTTTCGAGGGAAAAACCAGCGTGGTCGAGCAGGGCGACGTGCCCAAAAGCCAGCTGGGCGTCAAGTAGTGTGATGAGTGCCATGTGGCGCGCATTATCCCTTGGTCGCCCGGGCCGGCCTTTGCCTCATGCAATGCAGGTGCGTCTCGTCAGCAAGCGCCCAAAGGCACTGGCGGGCTGCAGCAGGCGGGAAAACAGGCGCCGCGTGGGGGCCCTGTTGGGCTGTGCCCTTGATGGCGCCGGCAGTGGCACCAGCGCATAACCCGCTGCCATCAGGTCCGAACGACCTGGATGACGGTCGCTTTGAATCAGCACATGGTTGTCATGCAGCTCAATGGCGTCACCCGCCACCAAAAAGTGATCACCCGGCTCGCTTGGCCGGGTCAGCCACAGACAGCCACTGCGCACTTCAAGGCGAAAGCCTTCGGTCGCGTTGATCATGCGGGACTGTTTGGGCATGAGTGTCAGAGCGGGCGGGGTTGGGTACATGGTGGTTCTCCTGGATGTGAGCACCGACTGTCCCTGTTTGTCGTTCATTTGCCCATGCACAAACGCCTGTCATGTGAGGCAGTGCAAAGCCGGATTTAAGCCCGTCTGTACTGCTCGGCTTGGCGTGTATCTGTACTGCCGATTCCGGTGCTGCGCACGCCGGAATGCGCGCGGCATGCATTAGCATGGACGCCATGATTGCCCCCGATGTTGGATGCCCGGCTGCCGAAATGAATTCAGCGGCCTTGCCGTTGACGGCGGCGAGTCAGTCTGCGCCGGATTCGGCGCTTTTGTACTTGCAAATGGCCCTGCGCGTGGCGCAAATGATTGCCAGTGGCGCACTCAAGGTCGCGCAGCGACTGCCGTCCGTGCGCGACTCGGCCGTGCAAAACGGCGTGTCCGTGTCGACCGTGGTGCAGGCCTACCGTTATCTGGAAGAGCGTGGCCTGGTCCAGCCCCGGCCCAAGGCCGGCTACTTCGTGGCGGCAGCCAGCAAAGCCAAGGCCGCCGAGCTGGTGCGCAAAATGCGGCCCCAGTGCGACCTCAGCCAGGGTCAGACGGCAGCACCTGCGCCTGTGGTGGCGCAGAAGACGATCGCCAGTTTTGCCGGTTACTCACCCAAGGACAAAGACTTTTTTGACGCCGACCGCATTCGGGTGGCCCTGAGCCGTGCGGTGCGCTTGAAGCGCGACTCCCTGACCGAGTACAGCAGTTCTGAAGGCACCCTGGCGCTGCGCAATGCCGTTGCCCTGCGCGCGCTGCACCTGGGCTGCGCCCTGCAGGGCGACAACATTGTCATCACCGCCGGGTGCATTCATGCCGTGACCTTGTGCCTGCAGGCGGTCACCAAGCCCGGCGATCTGGTGGCGGTTGAAAGCCCGACATTTTTCGGCTTTCTGGATTTGCTGGAGTCGCTGAATTTAAAGGCCCTGTCCTTGCCCACCGACCCGCGCACCGGGGTGTCGTTGCCAGCTTTGCAACTGGCACTGGAAACCCAGCCCATCCGGGCCGTCCTGCTGGTGCCTACGCTGTCCAACCCGCTGGGCTCCGTGATGCCGTTGACACAAAAGCGGGCACTGGCGAGTTTGGTGGCACGCCACCGGGTGCCCCTGATCGAAGACGTGGTGTTTAACGACCTGTTGGCCACCGACGCCCGGCGCAAGGCCGTGAAAGCCTTTGACACCGAAGGCTGGGTGATGACCTGTGGCTCGTTTGCCAAAACGGTGTCGCCGGGCATTCGGCTGGGCTGGGTGGAGGCCGGGCGCTGGAGCAAAGCCGTGGCCACCCTGAAAAGGGTGCAGGGGGCCTCAACCAACGCGGTGCTGGAATACGCCCTGGCGGATTTGCTCACCCAAGGCAGTTATGAGGCCCATTTGCGGCGTCTGTGCACCTTGATGAAGCAGCGCCTTGGGCATGCCCGGCGGGTGATTCAGACCCATTTTCCGCACGGCACACGGGTCTACGATCCTCCGGCGGGCTACACCCTGTGGGTCGAGTTGCCGCAGGGCGTAGACGCGATGGCCCTGTTCTCGCTGTGCAAGGCACGCGGCATCATCGTTGGCCCCGGGCAATTGTTTTGTGGCAGTCACCAGTACCAACATTGTTTGCGCTTGAGTTTTGCCGGCGCCTGGGGGCCGACCGAGCAGCACGCGCTGGCTGAAGTGGGCCGATTGGCCCGCACGCTGGAGACCGGGGCTCAGGCAGTGCCTGGGTCCATCAACACCACCAGAACCGACCTCATGTGCGTGGACCGGGTGTCCGTGCACGACCTGTGGTGACCCGGGCTTATTTCCCCGGTTTCAGGTTGACCAGCACAATGCCGCCAGCCACCAGCGCCAGCGCGGCGACCAGCATCAGGGTGACGGGCTCTTTGAGCCACAGGGCACCGCTGAGCATGGCAAACACCGGCGTCAGGAAGACAAACACCGAGATTTTGGTGGCGGGGTAGCGCCCCAGCATCCACATCCACGCCAGGTAGCTGGCAAAGGCGCCGACCACGGTTTGCACCAGCAGCGAGGTGGTCGCGAAGGCGCTGAGCTGAAAATTCCAGGTCTCACCCAGCAGCAAGGACAGCAGCGGCAGCACGGCCGCGCCCACGCCCACTTGGTAAAACAGCATCTTCTCTGCCGACACTTTGGCCAGCACCGAGCCCCGAATGGTCACGGTGGTCAGGCCCCAGGCCATGCCGGCGACCAGCGCCAGCAAGTCACCCTGCCACTGCAGGGGCGGCGCCTCGGCCATCAGGCCTTCACGCACCGCCAGCCCCACGCCGCCAAACGCCAGCATCAGCCCCGCCCACTGCAGGCGGGACAAATGCTCGGTCTTGACCAGCAGGGGCACCAGCACCGCCACCCAGAACGGCGAGGTGTAGACAAAAAGGGTCAGACGGGAGGCCGTGGTGTGCTGCAAGCCCAGGTACATGCAGGCAAATTCGGCAGTAAACAGCGCGCCCGCCAGCAGTCCTACCCGGAGCGAGCCGTCGCGTTGAAACAAGGCCACACCGCGCCACTGGCACCAGAGCCATAACAGGGCGGTGGCGCCAGCCAGCCGGAGCGACACCTGAAAAATGGGCGGCACCTCGGCCAATGTGGCTTTGGCCAGGGCTTGCTGAAAGCCCCACAGCAGACAGCAGCCCAGCAGCAGGCTGATGGCCAGCCCGTCAAGGTGGTCCTTGCGGGCCACCATCAGAGCGGGTGTTCGGCGTAGAACTTGCCGCCGTGGTACAGCAGCGGCGAGGCGCCTTCGCGGTGGGTGCAGCGCTCGACTTCACCCACAAAAATCACATGGTCGCCTTCGTCGTACCGGCTGCGGTTGAAGCACTCAAA
>CAZLRQ010000255.1:0-3534 GCA_964562035.1 uncultured Rhodoferax sp.
TGGCTTGGGCCAGTTGGCGCGGCTCCTCCACGGTACGCAGGCCCGGCACCCGCGCGGCGCGATCTACCTGGTGGCGCTCGATGCGCGCGCGCATTTCGTCATCCCACGGCTGGCCAGTGGCAATGAGCACGGCGTGGTGCGTGCTGGAGGCCGCCAGCCAATCGCGCGCCAGCAGCTCGGCGCGGCGCGACTTGCCGCTTTTCTGGCCGCCCAAAATCAACTCGCTGCGGGCAATGGACAGATTTGTCATGACGGCTCCCGCGCGCCACCCGGACGCCCCAAGGCGCGGATGACCTCCTGAGGGGCCACGGTTCGGCTCCAGTCCATCACGATGCGGTGCAACTGCGCCACACCGTCGGTCAACGCCGCCGGGCCGGGTTGCAGGATGTCGGCCGACTTGATCTCAAACAGTTGCTGGTTCTTGACCGCGTTCACACCCGCCCAGCCCGCGCGCGCCGCCACTTTTTCCGGGCGAAATTTCTTACCACACCAGGAGCCAATGATGATGTCCGGGTTGCGCCGCACAATCTCGGCGCTGTCGGCAATGATGCGATTTTTCCCCAGCGACTGCGCCGCCAGCTCGGGAAAACAATCGTCACCACCCGCGATGCCCACCAGCTCCGACACCCACCGAATCGCGCTGATGGGCGGATCGTCCCACTCTTCAAAGTAAATGCGCGGCCGGCGCGGCAAAGCGGCTGCGGCGTCCTGAATAGTGGCAAGTTGCTGTTGCAGCGTATGAATCAAGGCCAGGCCTTTGTCGCCCTGCCCCACCATGGCGGCCACTTGCGCCATCATGGAAAAAATCTCGGCCACGCTGCGCTGGTTGAAGATGGTGACTTGCACGCCGTGGCGAATCAACGCGGCGGCAATATCGGCCTGCATGTCAGAAAAACCAAACACACAGTCAGGCCTCAAGGCCAGAATTTTGTCAATCTTGGCACTGGTGAACGCACTCACCCGCGGCTTCTCATCCCGCGCCCGCTTGGGCCGCACGGTGTAGCCCGAAATGCCCACAATCCGAGCCTCCTCCCCCAGCAAGTACAGCCACTCGGTGGTCTCCTCGGTCATGCAGACGATGCGCTGCGGCCCCAGGGGGAAATCAAAGCGCTGGCTCATGTTGGCACCGGTGCCGTAGCGGGCAAGAACAGCGCTGCGGTGGCCGCCGGGCTGGAAGCAAACCAAGCGTGGAAGTAGCTGGCCTGGATTGAACCCACGCGGTACACCGCCTCGCCCGCGTCCGGCACCGGGGCTTGGCCGGGACGTGCGGTACGGTAGTCAGACGGCAGCGCGGTGGCACAGGTCGAGTAATGAAAGGTGTGCCCGCGCAGCACGCCCGCTGGCGTGTCCAGTTGCTGCGGGCCCAGCCCGGCCAAGCGCTTTTGCATGCTGACGGTGCCGGGCAGCAAGCCCCACTGGGCGTGGCTTTGGCCGTCTACCGTGACCAGTTGCTCAAACAGCACCATCATGCCGCCGCACTCGGCCCACACCGGTTTGCCAAGCGCCACATGCTGCGCCAAGCTGTCGCGCATGGCCGAGTTGCCAGAGAGTTTTTCGGCATGCAACTCAGGGTAGCCACCGGGTAGCCAGACCGCATCACAGGCGGGCAAGGCGCTGTCGGCCAAGGGTGAGAAAAACACCAATTCGGCGCCCAAAGCCTTCAGGCAATCCAGGTTGGCAGCGTAAATAAAGCAAAACGCCGCGTCCCGCGCCACCGCCACCGTGCGCCCAGCCAAGGGCTTGAAACCGGGGCATTCCAGCGCCGCCTCATCGCCAGCCGCAAAACTCACCTCCCAGCGCTTCAAGTCCGTCAGCGACATCTGACCCAGCGGCGTGGCGGCCAGGGCGTCGGCCGCTGCGTCCAGCCGCGCCATGGCATCCACCACCTCGCTGGCCACGGTCAAGCCCAAATGGCGCTCGGGCAGGTTCATGGCCGGGTTGCGCATGACCGCGCCCAGCCATTGCTCAGGCTCGCGCACACTCTCTTTGAGCATGCCGGCATGGCGCTCGCTGGCCACCCGGTTGGCCAGCACCCCGGCCCACGGCAGGCCAGGCCGGTAGTGCTGCAAACCAAACGCCAGCGCGCCAAAGGTGCCGGCCATGGCGCCCGCATCAATCACCACCATGACCGGCAACCCAAAGACTTGCGCCAAATCGGCCGCACTCGGGTCACCGTCAAACAGGCCCATCACCCCTTCCACAATGATCAGGTCCGCCTCCCGCGCCGCAGCTGCCAACCGCGCCCGGCAGTCTGCCTCGCCGGTCATCCACAAGTCCATCTGGTGCACCGGCGCCCCGCTGGCCAGTGTGTGCCAGTACGGGTCCAGAAAATCCGGGCCGCACTTGAACACCCGCACCTTGCGACCCTGACGCGTGTGAAGGCGCGCTAGAGCCGAGGCGATGGTGGTTTTGCCCTGGCCAGAGGCGGGGGCGGCGATGAGGATGGCGGGGCAAGTGGATGACGTCATTTACATCACCCAGGACAGGGACGCAAATACATTGCGTCCCGGGGTGGAATAGGTGTTGGCCAAGGTGTAGTTGGCGTCAGTCAGGTTGTTGATGCGCGCCAACAGAGTGAGGTCTTTGCGCAACTTCCAGCTGGCGCCCACATTCAGCAGGCCATAGCCGGCTAATCTGTCACGCCCATTGAAGGCGAGGTTGTTGTCCTCCCGGTTGCTGGAGAGCTTGAGCTCGCCAAATACACTGACATCGCCCAGGGCGTGACGGGCCTGCAGGTTCAACACATTTTTGGCGATACGCACCAGACGCAGGTCATTGGGCTGGCTGCGCGGATCAGCGTAGTCAAATGAGGCGCTGTAATGCGTCTTGCCGATCTGCGTGTCGGCGCTTAGCGTTACACCGCGCAGCACGGCCAGGGCGCTTTGAACATTGGTGGCTGGCAGGATAAAACCCTGAATTTCGTTGTGATAGACCACGGCGCCCAGGTTCAAGGCACCGGCGCTGTAGCGCAGGCCCAACTCGGTAGCCCGGTTGCGCTGCGGGGTGAGGTCTGCATTGCCAAAGCCTGGAAAATACAGCTGGTTAAAACTGGGGGCCTGAAAACTCGTGCCCAGGCTGGCCACGGCGCGCAAGCTGTTGCTCAATTTGTAGCCGCCCGAGAGCGACCAGTTGTTGAAGCTGCCAAATTGAGAGTTTTTGTCATTGCGCGCCACCACCAGTGCATTCCATGTGTCACGATTCAGGGCGTAGGAGGCCATGGCGCTGCGAATATCCCGCTCCTTGACTTGGTAATTGGTGGAGCTGTCCACTGCCTCGGCGCGGTTTTCCAGCAGCACTGAAAGTGTGTCTTTACCAATAGCAATGTCGTTTTGCCAAGTGGTTTGGGTGCGTTGGGTGTTGAACTGGCTACGCCCGCCGGAGGCGCCGTCTGTTACCCGGTAGTACTCGCTCACCGAATCTTCGTCGCTGGTGCCGAGAATCACGGTTGATTTCCATTGTGGGAGCCACTGTGCATCCCATTTGAAATAACGGTTGTCCAACACAGGCCGCGCCACAGCATCGGCGGTGAGCCGG
>CAZLRQ010000256.1:0-3512 GCA_964562035.1 uncultured Rhodoferax sp.
CAAAAAACCCGTCCGCGTTGCCGTTACCGGCGCAGCAGGTCAAATTGGTTACGCAATCCTGTTTCGCATCGCCTCCGGCGAAATGTTGGGTAAAGACCAGCCCGTGGTTTTGAGCTTGCTTGAAGTGCCCATGGAGAAAGCCCAGCAAGCCCTCCAGGGCGTGATGATGGAATTGGAAGACTGCGCGTTTCCCTTGTTGGTTGGCATGGAAGCCCACAGCGACCCCATGACCGCGTTCAAAGACGTGGACTACGCGCTGTTGATTGGTTCACGTCCCCGTGGCCCCGGCATGGAGCGTGCCGAATTGCTGGCCGTGAATGCCGAAATTTTCACCGCCCAGGGTAAGGCCCTGAACGCCGTGGCCAGCCGCGACGTGCGCGTCCTGGTGGTGGGCAACCCCGCCAACACCAATGCCTACATCGCCATGAAGAGCGCGCCTGACCTGCCACGCAAGAACTTCACCGCCATGCTGCGCCTGGACCACAACCGCGCGCTGAGCCAGATTGCGGCCAAGACCGGCAAGCCTGTGGCTGAGATCGAAAAATTGACGGTGTGGGGCAATCACTCGCCCACCATGTACGCTGACTACCGCTTTGCCACCATCAACGGCGCCAGCGTCAAGGACATGATCAACGACCAGGAGTGGAATGCCAACACCTTCTTGCCCACTGTGGGCAAGCGCGGCGCGGCCATCATTGCTGCACGTGGCGTGTCTTCCGCGGCATCGGCAGCCAATGCCGCTATCGACCATATGCGTGACTGGGCTTTGGGCACCAACGGCAAGTGGGTCACCATGGGTATCCCATCGGACGGTCAGTATGGTATTCCTGTTGACACCATGTTCGGCTTTGCCGTGACCTGCGAAGGTGGCGAGTACAAAGTGGTGCAAGACCTGCCTGTGGATGCTTTCAGCCAGGAATGCATCAACAAAACGCTCAAAGAGTTGCAAGACGAGCAAGCTGGCGTTGCCCACCTGCTGTAAACGCCGCGTCAACCCCAGACTCCGCTTGTGAGGCATCCGCGCGACGTACTCTTGGGTGCCACGGCCGTGGCACCTTTGCCGGTGTGCGACCACTACTGTGGCGTGCCCGCGCGGATGACCAAAAGCCTGGCCTTGCAGGCTGACCTGACCGATGAGTTTGGTGCTTGCGTCTTCGACGTGACGCTGGACTGTGAAGACGGGGCTCCGGTAGGCGGTGAAAAAGACCATGCGGAAATGGTCGTGGCGCTCGCCAATCAAGCGCAGGTTGCTACACAAAAAATAGCGCCTCGCGTTGCCGCCCGTGTGCATCCAGTGGACCATCCCGCGTTTGAGCAAGACATTGACATCATCGTGGGCGGTGCCGCACAGGCCTTATGCCACGTGATGATTCCCAAAGTCGAGAGTCTGGCCGATGTGGCGCGTGCCGCTGCCTGGGTGGACCGTGTGGCGGCCCAAGCAGGTCGTCAAAGCCCGTTGCCCTTGCATGTGCTGATTGAGTCGCCTTTGGCGGTACACCATGCCTTTGATATAGCGGCGCATCCCCGTGTCCAGTCGCTCAGCTTTGGTTTGATGGATTTTGTCTCTGCGCATGGTGGGGCCATTCCCGCCAGTGCCATGACGGTGCAAGATGCCGCCGAGTCAGACGGGCTGGATCAGTTTTCTCATCCTCTGGTGGTGCGGGCCAAGTTGGCGCTGTCGTCGGCGTGTCACGCCCACGGCAAGGTGCCGTCGCATTGTGTGGTGACCGAGTTCAACGACACGGCCCTGTTGCAAGCGGCAGCCCGGCGCGCCAGTAGGGCATTGGGCTACACCCGCATGTGGAGTATTCACCCGGCGCAGATCAGGCCGATTTTGGCTGCTTTTGCGCCTGAAGCGCAGGAGATTGAGTTGGCCACGCGCATTTTGGCGTCAGCCATTCAGGCGGATTGG
Source organism: uncultured Rhodoferax sp. (assembly GCA_964562035.1). Lineage (GTDB taxonomy): Bacteria > Pseudomonadota > Gammaproteobacteria > Burkholderiales > Burkholderiaceae_C > Rhodoferax. The sequence goes on from CAZLRQ010000256.1 coordinate 1,913, forward strand.
GCCCCGATCTCGGTGGCCGGGAAATTGCATGACCGCGCCAGTTACCGCTATTTTTGGCAAGTTTTGGAGCGCGCGCACCAAACCGGTCAGTGTTTGCCGGATGCGGCACAGGTGTATTTTTCGGCCTGATGTGCAGGCCACCGAGTTCATCAGGAATGGATAAATTGGCGTCGCTGTTTCACCCGGAAAATGCCGGGAGTCGCTTCAGGATGTTTGTCGAATTGCTGTGAAATAGATAGCGGCTCATGCCCGTCCTATAAGGGCTAGAGCCATTTTTGATTGAAAAAGGAGTAAACCATGTTGCAGTCTTACCGTGCCCACGTTGCAGAACGCGCCGCCCTCGGCATTCCCCCTTTGCCTTTGTCTGCCAAGCAGACAGGCGAAGTGATTGAGTTGCTGAAGAACCCGCCCCAGGGCGAAGAGGCTACGCTGGTCGACCTGATCACCTACCGCGTGCCTGCGGGTGTGGACGACGCTGCCAAAGTCAAGGCCAGCTATTTGGCCGCTGTGGCCCATGGCACCGAAAAGTGCACGTTGATTTCACGCGAAAAAGCCACCGAACTGCTCGGCACCATGCTGGGCGGCTACAACATCAGCCCGCTGGTTGATTTGTTGGACGACGCAGTGGTGGCCCAAGCCGCTGCCAATGGCCTGAAGAAAACACTGTTGATGTTTGACCAGTTTCATGACGTCAAGGAAAAAGCCGACAAGGGCAATGCCCAAGCCAAAGCCGTGCTGCAAAGCTGGGCCGACGCGGAGTGGTTCACCTCACGCCCTGAAGTGCCCCAGTCCATCACGCTGACCGTGTTCAAGGTCGAAGGCGAAATCAACACCGACGACCTGTCCCCAGCGCCTGACGCCTTCAGTCGTCCTGACATTCCGATGCACGCTTTGGCCATGCACAAAAACGCCCGCCCCGGCGTGGTGCCTGAAGAAGACGGCAAGCGCGGCCCGGTGAAATTCATCGAAGGTCTGCGTGCCAAGGGCAACCTGGTGGCCTATGTGGGCGACGTGGTGGGCACCGGTTCCAGCCGCAAGTCAGCGACCAATTCGGTGCTGTGGTTCACCGGTGAAGACATTCCTTTTGTGCCCAACAAGCGCTTTGGTGGCGTGTGTCTGGGTGGCAAGATTGCGCCTATTTTCTACAACACCATGGAAGACTCGGGCGCTTTGCCCATCGAGTTGGACGTGAGCCAGATGGCCATGGGCGACACCGTGGAGCTGCGCCCCTACGACGGCAAGGCGCTGAAAGACGGCAAGGTGATCGCTGAGTTCACCGTCAAGAGCGATGTTCTGTTTGATGAAGTACGCGCCGGTGGCCGTATTCCCTTGATCATCGGCCGTGGCCTGACCGCCAAAGCCCGTGAGGCTTTGGGCTTGCCGGTGAGCACCTTGTTCCGTTTGCCCCAGAACCCCGCCGATACGCACAAGGGCTTTACCCTGGCGCAAAAGATGGTCGGCCGCGCCTGCGGTTTGCCTGTCGTGAATGGCAACCAGCAAGGCGTGCGTCCCGGCACCTATTGCGAACCCAAGATGACCAGCGTCGGTTCGCAAGACACCACCGGCCCCATGACCCGTGACGAGCTGAAAGACCTGGCTT
>CAZLRQ010000257.1:0-3491 GCA_964562035.1 uncultured Rhodoferax sp.
CCAGCGCCGCCTCAGACAGGTACACATTGCGCTGGTTGACCTGGTTGGTGCGGTTCAAAAAATGCGTCACCAGGCTGCGAATGTCCTCGCGCCGCTCGCGCAGCGAGGGCAGCCGAATGGGGATGACGTTGAGCCGGTAAAACAAATCGCTGCGGAAGTGGCCTTGGGCCACCTCGGCCTCCAGGTCGCGGTGGGTGGCCACCACAATGCGCACGTCGATCTTGGTCTCGCGCTGGCCGCCCAGCCGCACCACGGTGCCTTCCTGCAGGGTGCGCAGTAACTTGGTTTGCATGGCCAGCGGCAGGTCGCCAATTTCGTCCAGAAAAATGGTGCCCTTGTTCGCCTGCTCAAACCAGCCGGCCCGCTCGGCGGTGGCGCCGGTGAACGCCCCGCGCTGGTGGCCAAACAGTTCCGACTCAAACAAGGTGTCTGGAATGGCCGCGCAATTGACCTTGATGAACGGCGCATGGCGGCGCTGGCTGGACAGGTGCAGGGCGCGGGCAAACAGCTCCTTGCCCGTGCCCGACTCGCCCAGCAGCAGCACGCTGGCCTTGGCGTTGGACACGCGCTCCAGCTCGCCAATGGCCTGCAACAGCACAGTCGAGTGGCCGATGATGCCGTAGCGCACGGCGGCCGCGTCGAGCGCGTCGGTCAGCAGGGCGTTGCGTGCTTCCAGCGTGCGCGTTTTCTCTTGCACCAAATCTTGCAACTGCAAAATTTGCCCCGCCAGCGTGGCCAGAATTTTTAAGAGTGCGAGGTCGTCATTCAGGTGGCGCAGGCGGCTGCGGATGCGGTGGCATGCCAGCACGCCGACAGTGCGGTTGTTCAGCTCGATGGGCAGCGCCAGAAAGGCCACGGTCTCATTGGGCAATTGGTCACGCGCCACGGCGCGGGCCAGAAACTGCGGCTCGGCGTCAATGTCCTGCACCACCATGGCCTGCCCGGTGGCCAGCACGCGCCCGGTGATGCCTTCGTTCAAGGCGTACACACCGCGCTTGACCTCGGCTTGCGTCAGCCCGTAGGCGAAGCAGATGCGCGCTGTGGCCCCGGCCTCGCCCCTCACCGGGTAGTCCGGTTCGGTCAACACCACCCGGCCCCGGTTCAGGCCCAGCAGCTCGCTCATCAGGTGCAGCATCTCGCGCAGCACCACGCCGGGCGCCAGGCTTTTGCCAATCAGGCGCATGACCTCGCGCATCAGCAGCAACTCTTGCGCGCGCCACTGGGGGTCGGGCTCGGGGGCGCGGGCCTGGGGCGTGGTGGTGTCGGCGGGGTTTTGTGTCACGGGGGTTGGGGTCCGGTTAGGCGCTAGCGGGCAATGCTAGCGCAGTCGCTCTGGTGGCCAAGGCCCGAGAAACCGCGCGTGAGCAGCGGGCAATCCCGTGCCCTTATCATTTTCTGGTGCTCCTTCTGATGCCCGCCCATAACCTGCCGCTCCCTGCTGACCTGGCCCGATGCCGGGCAGCTTCAGGTGTGCGCCACTGACCCCAATGACCGACACCCTGACATCCCCGATGCCCTCCGCGGCAGACCTCCGGCAACACGTGTGGCAGGCGTTGCAGCGCGCCACGCAGGACCGGCACCACGAGTGGCGCACGCCCGTGTTGGCCAGCATCGGGCTGGACGGTGTGCCGCAGGCGCGCACCCTCGTGCTTCGCCATGTCGACCCGGCCTTGTGGCAGTTGACGTTCTACACCGACAGCCGCAGCCACAAGGTGTTGGAACTTCAAAAAAGCCCCCAGGTGTCGGTGGTGTTCTGGAGCAAGCGGCTGGGCTGGCAGCTGCGCCTGAAGGCCGGCGTGACGGTGCGCACCCACGGCCCTGAGGTGGCGGCGGCTTGGTGCCGGGTGAAGCAGTCGCCCTCGGCCGGGGACTATTTGTCGCGGGCGGCACCTGGCTCGCCCCTGCAGCAAGAGGCTGACCAGCCGGGGTCGAGCGAGCACCACCACCTGGCCCTGCTTTCGCTCCAGGTCACCTCGATGGACTGGCTGGCGTTGGCGTCGTCTGGCCACCGCCGTGCGGTGATGACCCCCAGCACGCTGGACTGGCGGGTGCCCTGAGTCAGACATTCGCGCCAACGGCCAGGTTGCTATTTAATCAATAGCTGCTAGTGCTTGTGCAGCAAGGGCTGGAGCCCTAAAACACCTGAAACTCTAGCGCGCCCCAATCGCCACCTTGCCAAACACCGCTTGCGCGTCGCGCGGCAGGCAGCGCCAGTACACCGGGTTGGCCGCCACCGTGCCGCCCAGAGCCGCAGCGGCTTGCCAACCCCAGCGCGGCTGGTACAAAAAGGCCCGCGCCAGGGCAATCAGGTCAGCGTCGCCCGCTTGCAAAATGGCCTCGGCCTGGGCGGGCTCGGTGATCAGGCCCACGGCGGTGGTCACCATGCCGGCTGCGTCCTTGATCTGGCGGGCAAACGGCACCTGGTAGTTGGCGCCCAGCGCTATTTTTTGCTGGGGCGACACGCCGCCGGACGACACGTGAATGAAGTCGCACCCCAGCGCTTTGAGGCGCTGGGCCAACTCGGCGCTTTGCGCCAGGTCCCAACCGCCCTCCACCCAGTCAGACGCCGACAGGCGCAGGCCCAACACGCCGTCAAAGGCGGCGCGCACGGCGGCAAACACCTCCAATACAAAGCGGATGCGGTTCTCGAAACTGCCGCCATAGGCATCGGTGCGCGCATTGGCCAGGGGCGACAAAAACTGGTGCAGCAAGTAGCCGTGTGCGCTGTGCAGCTCAATGGCCTCAATGCCCATGCGGTCTGCGCGCTGGGCGGCCGCCACAAAAGCGTCACGAATCTGCGCCATGCCCTCCAGCGTGAGTTCGGTGGGCGGTGGCTCAGAAGGCAGTTGCGGCAGGGGCGACGGGCCGACCGTTTCCCAGCCGCCTTGCTGGGGTGACAGCAATTGCCCGCCGGCCCACGGCACCGCGCTGGAGGCTTTGCGCCCGGCGTGCGCTAACTGAATACACACCGCGGTGGCGGGTGCCAGCGCGCGGGCACGGGCCAGGGTGCTGGCCAAGGCCGCCTCCGTGCGGTCGTCCCACAGGCCCAGGCAGGCGGGGGTAATGCGGCCTTCGGGCAGCACAGCGGTGGCCTCGATGGTGAACAGCGCCGCACCACTGTTGAACAGGTTGCCCCAGTGCATGAGGTGCCAGTCGGTGGCCTCGCCGTTGACGGCCGAGTATTGGCACATGGGCGCCACGACGATGCGGTTGGGCAGGGTCAGACCGCCGCGGGGCGAGGGCAAAAACTGGGGCGTGAAAAGCAGGCTCATGAGGGGATTTCCTTGGTCAGAAATGGGGGGCCGGGTGCACCCTGGCGTGACCGAGGGAGCATAGTTCATGGTCCATTTTGAGCGTGAGCCACAAGCGAGTTACAGGGGGCATGACGGGCCGACCGGTAAAATCCGCGTTTTTCTAATCCTCACCCCAGAACACCCCGGAGTTGGCACAGATGTCTGATACCCCCCAAACAGAACAAGCAGTCGAAGCGA
>CAZLRQ010000258.1:0-3481 GCA_964562035.1 uncultured Rhodoferax sp.
GACGGCACGGTGTTTTTGGTCAGCCATGACCGCACCTTTCTGGACAACGTGGTCACCAGCACCATTGCCTTCGAGGGCGATGCGAAATGGCGCGAATACGAAGGCGGCGTGAGCGACTGGCTGATCCAGACCAAGCGCGCCAACGAGATTGCCCAGAGCAAAGGCCAAAAAGGCGCCAAGGCGTTCAACTACGAGCGCGACCAGGCGGCCAAGCAAGCAGCCTCAGCGAGCACGGCCGCCGTGCCGCTGGCGCCCACCGCGGCCACCGCAACACCCGTCAAAACCCGCAAACTCAGCTTCAAGGAGCAACGCGAACTCGACGGCCTGCCCGCCCTGATCAGCGCGCTGGAAGCCGAGCAAAAAGAGATTGCTGAAGCCCTGGCCGATGGCAGCCTGTACGCCATTGACAATGCCCGCGCCATGAAGCTGGCCAGCCGCAGCGCCCAAATTGACGACGAGTTGCTGGCGGCGATGGAACGCTGGGAGGCGCTGGGGGCTTAACGCACCCGGTATTCCGGACCTTAAGCAGGGCCTAAGAACGGAACGCCAGAATGGCGTTTTATTCAACATACAAAGGCCCACCCATGAAATCCATTTCCGTCTTGTCTGCCAGCATTCTGTTGGCCAGCGCCGCGATGGCGCAACCAGCCACCGGCGGCTTCACAGGGACACCGACTACAACGGGTGGCGGCTTTTCCGGCCCGGTGACGGTGGTCACGGCGGAGCAGGCCAAGACGCTGAAAGAAGACAGCAAGGTCACCCTGCGCGGCACGATCGAGCGCCACATCGGCGGTGAGAACTATGTTTTCAAGGACACCAGTGGCACGATCGAGGTGGAGATTGACGACCGCCGCTGGGCAGGCCAAACGGTGTCGCCCCAGGACGCCGTTGAAATCTATGGCGAAGTGGACAAAAACTGGCGCTCGGTTGAAATTGATGTGAAGAAAATTCGCAAGCTCTGAGCGGTGCGCTAAACCACCCCCGCCAGACGCAGCGCCGCCACCGCCGCCGCGTCCAGCCCCAAACCCAGCAAGACTTCGTCCGTGTGCTCGCCCAGTGCGGGTGGCGCGCGTTTGAGCACGGGCGGCGTGTCCACCAGGCGCAGGGGGCTGGCCACAGTAGCTATTGATTCAATAGCTACAAGCCCTTTATCCATAAGGGCTAGAGGCTGATTTACCTTTAAACCCCGGGCTTTGACGTGCGCGTCATCAAACGCCTGGCCCAGGTCGTTGATGGGCCCGCACGGCACCGCCTTGTCTTCCAGCAGCGCCACCCACTGGGCAGTGGTGCGGGTGCGGGTTGCAGCCTCCAGGGCCGGCACCAACACCTCGCGGTGCTGCACACGCAAGGTGTTGGTCGCAAAGCGCGGGTCGGCGGCCCACTCGGAGTGCTGGGCAGCGTCGCAAAAACGGGCAAACTGGCCGTCATTGCCAATGGCGAGCAGCATGGCGCCGTCTTGCGTGGGAAAGTCCTGGTACGGCACCAGACTGGGGTGGCTGTTGCCCTGGCGCTGCGGCACGGTGCCGGTGTTCAAGAAACCCGCCGCCTGGTTGGCCAGCAGGGCCATGCCCACGTCCAGCAAGGCCATGTCAATCAACTGCCCCACGCCGGTGCGGTGACGCACCTCCAGCGCCGCCAAAATGGCGCTGCAGGCGTACACGCCGGTGAGCACATCGGTCAGGGCCACGCCCACTTTTTGCGGGCCACCGCCAGGCACGCGGTCAGGTTGGCCGGTGATGCTCATGAGGCCGCTCATGGCCTGGATCATCAGGTCGTAGCCGGCGCGTTCGGCATACGGTCCGGTCTGGCCAAAGCCGGTGACCGAGCAGTAAATGAGCCGGGGGTTGAGGGCCTTGAGGCTTTCAAAGTCGAGCCCGTAAGCGGCCAGCCCGCCCACCTTGAAGTTCTCCACCAGGATGTCGCTTTGCAAGGCCATCTGGCGAATCAGCGCTTGCCCCTCAGGCTTGGCCATATCGATGGTGATGGAGCGTTTGTTGCGGTTGCAGGCGGTGAAGTAGGTGGCCTGATCGGTGTCGTTGCCCTGCGCGTCTTTCAAGAAGGGCGGGCCCCAGTGGCGGGTGTCGTCGCCCACCAGCGGACGTTCGACCTTGATGACGTCGGCCCCCAGATCGGCCAGCATTTGGGTACACCAGGGGCCGGCCAGCACGCGGGACAGGTCGAGGACTTTGAGGTGGGACAGGGCGGCGGGTTTGTCGGTCATGGCATGGCTCTTTTTTTTGATTCTGGTTTGTCGATTTTTTGTTCTTGGCGCTGCTTGTGTGCCTGCCACGGGGGCTTAGGCTGGGGGCCTCATACTGTCAAAGGCCCAGAAATCGGCCCCCAGCCTAAGCCCCCATGGCGAGTTGAAGCGAAGTAAGTGGCGCGGCGTCAATCACCAGCTCCCCTGTATTCCGGCAGTGGCCCGCCCACGTGACCGCCACAGCGATTGGGGTGTTGGGGCCCGCCGATTTCTGGGCCTTTGACAGTATGAGGCGGGGCCCAATGCCCCACACGCTGCCCCACATAACCCAGCAAACCAACACAAGCCACGCAACCCAGCCAAAAAACTAATTGCAGAAAGCAGCAATCCCCGTCTGCGCTCGTCCCAAAATCAGCGCGTGAATGTCGTGCGTGCCCTCATAGGTGTTCACCACCTCCAGGTTCACCAAATGGCGCGCCACCCCGTACTCGTCCGAGATGCCGTTGCCGCCCATCATGTCGCGCGCCAGGCGGGCAATGTCCAGCGCCTTGCCACACGAGTTGCGCTTCAAGATGGACGTGATCTCCACCGACGCCGTGCCCTCGTCCTTCATGCGGCCCAGCCGCAGGCAGCCCTGCAGCCCCAGCGCAATCTCGGTTTGCATGTCCGCCAGCTTCTTTTGAATCAACTGGTTGGCGGCGAGCGGCCGACCAAACTGCTTGCGGTCCATCACGTACTGGCGGGCACGAAACCAGCAGTCTTCGGCGGCCCCCAGCGCGCCCCAGGCAATGCCGTAACGCGCGCTGTTCAGGCAAGTGAATGGGCCCTTCAGGCCCTGCACCTCGGGGAAGGCATTTTCTTCAGGGCAAAACACGCCGTCCATCACAATTTCACCGGTGATGCTGGCGCGCAAGCCCACCTTGCCGTGGATGGCCGGCGCACTCAGGCCGGCCATGCCTTTCTCCAGCACAAAGCCTCGAATGGGGCCCACTTGGCCGCCCTCGGACACCTCTTTGGCCCAGACCACAAACACATCGGCAATCGGGCTGTTGGAAATCCACATCTTGGCGCCGGTGAGCTTGTAGCCACCGGCCACTTTTTGCGCCCGCGTGATCATCGAACTGGGGTCAGAGCCATGGTCTGGCTCGGTCAGGCCGAAGCAACCAATCCACTCGCCCGTGGCCAGCCTGGGCAAGAACTTTTGGCGCTGCGCCTCGGTGCCAAACTCAAAAATCGGCACCATCACCAGCGAGCTTTGCACGCTCATCATGGAGCGGTAAC
>CAZLRQ010000259.1:0-3459 GCA_964562035.1 uncultured Rhodoferax sp.
GCTTTGGGTTTGGCCGCGGTGGTGCCAAAGCCCCCCGCAATCACGCTGATGAAGCTGCGGTTCATGGCGTTGCACATGATGTACGACAAGATCGCACCGCTGGAGCCCACCAGGGCGCCAATCACGATCAACAGGTCGTTGGACAGCATGAAACCGGTGGCCGCTGCGGCCCAGCCCGAGTAGCTGTTGAGCATGGACACCACCACCGGCATGTCGGCGCCGCCAATGGCCAGCACCATGTGAATGCCAAACAGCAGGGCAATCACGGTCATCACGATCAAGGCCGTTTTGCCCGCCTCAATGGACTCGGCGTTCATGAATTCACGGCCAAAGTAAATGACGATCAGCAAACCGGCCAGGTTCATGAAGTGCCGCCCCGGCAGCAGCAGCGGGCTGCCGCCAATGCGCCCCGACAACTTGCCAAACGCCACGACAGAACCCGAGAACGTGATGGCACCGATCAGGATGCCGATGTAAATCTCCATGTCGTGAATGGCCTTGGCCGCACCAACATAGCCTTTGGCAGCTTCGGGGTCAATGAAGGTGGCCAAGCCAACCAACACCGCAGCCAAGCCAACCATGCTGTGCATCAAAGCCACCAGCTCGGGCATTTGCGTCATTTGCACGGTACGCGCGGCGTACAGGCCCACGGCACCGCCGATGACCATGGCCCCCACAATCCAGGGCACGCCCGCGGCGCTGACCTGCGGGCCAAACACGGTGGCCAGCACGGCAATGGTCATGCCGACCATGCCGTACAGATTGCCCCGGCGGGCGGTTTCCTGGTTGGACAGGCCGCCCAGACTCAAGATAAACAGAATGATGGCCCCGATGTAGGCCACCGTTGCAAGACTTGCGGACATGAAGTGTCTCCTTCTTATTTTCGGAACATCGCCAGCATGCGCTGGGTGACGGCAAAGCCGCCAAACATATTGATCGCGGTCAGCACAATGGCCGCTGCCGCCAGCCACTGAATCACACCATCAGGCCGGTTGAGCGCGCCTGCAATGGGTGAAATCTGCACCAGCGCGCCAATGGCGATGATGCTGCTGATGGCGTTGGTCACGCTCATGAGCGGCGTGTGCAAGGCAGGTTTCACGTTCCACACCACCATGTAGCCGACAAAGCAGGCCAGCACAAACACCGTGAAATGCGACATGAACTCCTTGGGCGCGCTCGACCCGATCAACCAGAACACCAGCGCGCCCAAGCCAAACACGATGGCCGTGCTGCGGATGGATGCGGGCTCGCTGCTTTGGCCGTGTCCGCCCTTGGGCTTGGCGGCAGCAGCGACCGGGTTAGCGGCGGCGACAGGCGCCGGGGGCAACTTGGGCGCGGGCGCCGGCCAGCTGACCGTGCCGTCCTTGACGACAGTGAGGCCGCGAATGGCGTCGTCTTCCATGTTGACATCGACCACACCATCTTTGGTTTTGCACAGCTCTTCAGCCAGGCGAAACAGGTTGTTGGCGTACAGCGTGGAGGACTGGGTGGCCAGGCGCGAGGCCAGGTCGGTGTAGCCCACAATCGTCACGCCGTGTTTGACGACTGACTGGCCAGGCTCGGTCAATTCGCAGTTGCCGCCCTGCTCGGCTGCCATATCAACAATCACGCTGCCGGGCTTCATCGACCGCACCATCTCGGCAGTGATCAGCTTGGGGGCCGGCTTGCCGGGGATCAGCGCGGTGGTGATGATGATGTCGACCTCTTTGGCCTGCTTGGCGTACATCTCGCGCTGGGCTTGCTGAAAGCCCTCGCTCATGACCTTGGCGTAACCGCCGCCGCCGCCGCCTTCTTCCTCAAACTCCACCTTCACAAATTCGCCACCCAGGGACTTGACCTGGTCGGCCACCTCGGCCCGGGTGTCGTTGGCGCGCACGATGGCGCCCAAACCGGCCGCGGTACCGATGGCGGCCAGACCGGCCACACCGGCACCCGCAATGAACACCTTGGCCGGTGGCACCTTGCCCGCCGCCGTGATCTGGCCGTTGAAGAAGCGGCCAAAAGCGTTGGCGGCTTCAATGACGGCCCGGTAGCCTGTGACGCCGGCCATGGAGGTCAGCGCGTCCATCTTCTGGGCGCGACTCAGCATGCGGGGCAGCGCGTCAATGGCCAGCACGGTGGCTTTCTTGGCGGCCAGTTGCTGCATCAACTCAGGGTTTTGGGCCGGCCAGATGAAGCTGATCAGGGCCCCGCCTTCCCGCATCAGCCCCACCTCGTCAGCGCTGGGGCCACGCACCTTGAACACGATGTCGGAGGTTGCCCACAACTCGGCAGCATTTGGCACGATGGTGGCACCGGCGGCCACATAGCTATCGTCACTGAAACTGGCCTGGGCGCCAGCGCCCGACTGCACCGCCACAGAAAAGCCGAGTTTGATCAGCTTTTGCACCGCGTCAGGCACAGTGGCCACGCGTTTTTCGCCGGGAAACACCTCGCAGGGCACGCCAATGCGCTGGCCGGCCTTGGTCTGCGGGGGGCTCACAGGGGCCGCGGCCGAAGCGCTTCCTGCAGGGGTCTCAATGCTTGCGCCTGGGGTCATGGGGGCGGCTCCTCGTCTTATTGAAAGTTTGAACAAAATCCTCTCACTAGCTTACCTGAGTTTTTTGCATTTCTTTACAGGGCAAACCATGCCGCAGCCCGCCACGCGGGGGGCGGCTGGCAACCACGCTGCGCATAATCCGGGCCATGGATACACGTTGGAAACCAAGCGTCACAGTGGCCGCCATCATTGCGCAGGACGGCCGGTTTTTACTGGTGGAAGAGCACACGCCCGAGGGCCTGCGGCTGAACAACCCGGCCGGGCACCTGGACCCCGGCGAAAGCATCGTTGACGGCTGCGCCCGCGAAGCGCTGGAGGAAACCGCCCAGCCCTTCACCCCTGAGGCCTTGGTGGGGGTCTACCTGTCGCGCTTTCAACGTCCGCAAGCGCACAGTACCGAGGCGCAAGACATCACCTACCTGCGCTTCGCGTTCTGCGGCCGCGTGGGTGAACGGCAGGCCGGGCGGGCGCTGGACACCGGCATCGTGCGCACGCTGTGGCTCACGCCCGACGAGATTCGGGCCAGCGCCGACCGGCACCGCAGCCCACTGGTCGTGCAGTGCATGGAAGACTACTTGCGCGGGCAGCGTTATCCGCTGTCGCTGATCAACACCCACCCCTCTGTTTCACTCTTTAATCCATAGCTACTCAGGCAACAAGGACGGGGGCCAGAGGCACTTTTCTTATATAAACACCATGCGACCCCAGGGCGTGACTGCCGGGCAGCAGGGATAATCTTGCCCCTATGGACAAGCAACACATTGGACAACGCGTGGTGGTCGGTTTGAGCGGCGGGGTGGACTCGGCGGTCACCGCTTATTTGCTCAAGCAGCAAGGCTATGAGGTCATCGGGATTTTCATGAAGAACTGGGAGGACGACGACAACTCCGAGTTCTGCTCCTCCAACATCGACTTTGTCG
>CAZLRQ010000260.1:0-3440 GCA_964562035.1 uncultured Rhodoferax sp.
CTTGTACGCAGGTCTCGATGCAGTCGGAGATCACCTCGCGGCTGACCAGGCTGTATTTCATGCCCTCGGTGCCCATGGCCATGCCATCGCTGATGGTGGGCGTGCCAAAGGTTTGCGCGTTGCCGCCCGCTTCCTCAATGCCGGCCACGGCCGCATCGGCCAGCTTTTGCAGGCCGCTGTTGCAGGGGGTGATGGTGCTGTGGCCGTTGGCCACGCCGATCATGGGCTTCTTGAAGTCCGCCTCTTCGTAGCCCATGGCGTAGTACATGGAGCGGTTGGGCGCGCGGGACTTGCCTTCGGTGATGTTCTTGCTGCGAGGGTTCAGGATGACGGGTTGGGTGGTCATGAAATGTCTCTTCTTAAAAGTTGGGCTGTTCTGCGGCGCTATTTTAGAGAGCAGAAAGTGCCCCGGCCTTGCGTGCACAATGCCGGGCATGCTGATTCACCCCCAAATTAACCCGATTGCCTTGCAACTGGGCCCCCTGGCCGTCCACTGGTATGGCCTGACTTACCTGGCCGCTTTCGGCCTTTTCATGTTTTTGGGTTTTCGGCGGCTGCGCCATGAGCCGTATGCCTCCATGTCCGGCGCGGGCGCCTGGTCGCGCAAAGATGTCGAAGATATTTTGTTCATGGGCGTCATGGGCGTGGTGCTGGGCGGGCGCGTGGGCTACTGCCTGTTTTACAAGCCGGCTTATTACCTGAGCCACCCGCTGGAGATTTTTGCCGTGTGGCAAGGCGGCATGAGCTTTCATGGCGGCATGCTGGGCGTGATTTTGGCCATGGTCTGGTTTGCACGCTCGCGCCAGCGCTCGTGGTTGCAGGTGACCGATTTTGTCGCCCCTTGCGTTCCCACCGGTCTGGCGGCCGGGCGCGTGGGCAACTTCATCAACGGTGAGTTGTGGGGCCGCTTGAGCAGCCCGGACCTGCCTTGGGGCATGGTGTTTCAAGGGGCGGGCGATTTGCCCCGGCACCCGTCGCAGGTGTACCAGTTTTTGATGGAGGGCCTGCTGCTGTTCGTGCTGCTGTGGCTGTACGCCCGCAAGCCGCGCCTGGAGGGGCGGGTATCGGCCATGTTCTTGTTAGGGTATGGCGTGTTTCGGTTCATTGCCGAGTATTTCCGCGAGCCCGATGCCCACCTGGGTATTCTTTCGCTGGGTATGAGCATGGGCCAGTGGCTGTGCGTGCCCATGATTTTGGGCGGTATGGGTTTGTGGTGGTGGGCAGGCAACAACGCCCGATTTAATGCCAAATAGGGCTCTAGCCCCCGTCCGTATTGCGTGAGTAGCTATCAATTTTTTCAAGTACAGAGTCAAGACATGCCCGGTGAAATTCAGTTCGAGCAACATTCGATGGTGGCCCAGGTCACCGTCAGCCACCCCGCACGCTTTAACGCCATGTCGCGCGTCATGTGGCGCGAGTTGCGAACCGTTTTTGAGCAAATTCAGGCCAGCACCGACCTGCGCTGCGTGCTGGTTCGCGGGGAGGGCGCCAATTTTTGTTCAGGCGGTGACATCTCGGAGTACACCGGGTTCCGGTTCAACGCGCAGACCCTGCAGGATTTTCATGAAAACGAGGTCTGGGGTGCCTTGAAAGCCATGCTGGATTGCGATGTGCCCATCGTGGCGCAGATTGAGGGCAACTGCATGGGGGCCGGACTGGAGCTGGCCAGTTGCAGTGACTTGCGGCTGGCGGGCGCCTCGGCCCGCTTTGGGGCACCCATTGGGCGCCTGGGTTTTCCCATGGCACCGCGTGAGGCGGCGCTGGTGGCCCGCGAAGTGGGCGCCACCACAGCGCGCCAGATGTTGCTGGAAGCCACCGTGTTCAGTGCGCCGGAGATGATGGCTCGGGGATTTTTGAGCCGTGTGATGCCCGACGACAAACTGGCGGCCGAGGCATCTGCCACGGTGCAACGCATCGTGGCACTGGCCCCCCAGGCCGCGCGTCTGAACAAGCAGTCGCTTAGAGCATTAAATACGCCCCTGGCCCTTTCTGATAGTGAACTAATAGCTACGCAATCTATAGCAAATAATGGCCAATCAGTCTACGCTTACGCCGACAGTCCCGAGCACCGGGAGGGCATCAGCGCCTTTCTTGAGAAAAGAAAACCTGTTTTTTAACCCCCGTTGGCCAGGCCAAGCCCTCTCTTTCAATCCGCTCCGACATGCCACAGCCTCTTGCCCCCGCTGACAACGCCAACCTCTTTGCCGCCTTGCGTGCCGCTTTTCCGGCAGACCTGAGCGCCATTGCGGTCGAAACCGACAGCGGCTTGCACTACACCTGGCAAGACCTGGAGCGTGGCACAGCCATGTTGGCCAATTATTTGGCCTCGCTGGACCTGCCCGCCGGCAGCCGCATTGCGGTGCAGGTCGACAAGTCGGTAGAGGCTCTTTTGCTGTATCTGGCCACGCTGCGTGCCGGTTTTGTCTATTTGCCCCTCAACACCGCCTACCAAAAGGCCGAGATGGCTTATTTCATTGGCAATGCCGAACCGGCTGTGGTGGTGTGCAGTTCGCCCAACTTTGGCTGGGTGGCCCAACTGGCTTTTCAGGCGGGCACGCGCTACGTTTTCACGCTCAATGACGACCGCACCGGCTCCCTGCTGGACCGTTCTGCGCTCCAGAGCGACGCGCATGTGGTGGCGCACAAAAACCCTGACGATCTGGCGGCCGTGATTTACACCAGCGGCACCACGGGCCGCTCCAAAGGCGCCATGCTCACGCACGGTAATTTGCTGAGCAACGCCCAGGTGCTCAAGACGGCGTGGGGCTGGGTGCCACACGACGTGCTGATCCATGCGCTGCCGATATTTCATGTGCATGGGCTGTTTGTGGCCATTCACAGCGCCTTGCTCAGCGGCAGCAAGATGGTGTGGTTCAACCGGTTTGAGTCTCAGGCGACGATTCAAGCCATGGCCCACGCCACGGTGTTCATGGGGGTGCCCACGCTGTACACCCGGCTGCTGGCCGAGCCAACTCTGAACCGCGATGCCGTGCGCCCCATGCGGCTGTTCATTTCCGGCTCCGCCCCGCTGCTGCTGGACACCTTCAGACAATGGCAGACGCAGACCGGTCACACCATTCTGGAGCGTTATGGCATGAGTGAAACCATCATGCTCACCTCCAACCCCTGTGACCCGCAGCACGGCGAGCGACGGGGCGGCACCGTGGGTTGTGCGCTGCCGGGCGTGCAGGTGCGGGTGGTGGATGCGAAGGGCCATACCCTGCCAGCGGGCGAGATTGGGGCCGTGGAAGTGCGGGGGCCCAATGTGTTTCATGGCTACTGGCGCATGCCCGAGAAGACCGCTGAAGAATTTACCGCTGACGGTTTCTTCAAAACTGGCGATGTGGGTCATCTGGATGCCGCGGGCTACCTGACCATCGTCGGTCGCAGCAAAGACCTGATCATCAGCGGCGGCTACAACGTCTACCCCGCCGAGATCG
>CAZLRQ010000261.1:0-3431 GCA_964562035.1 uncultured Rhodoferax sp.
GGCTGGCTGTGGGTTGCCGGGAGCGTGGGGCGACTAACTCCGCTCATGTCCCCCGGCTTGGGCTGCGCCAGGGCCTCATCCGACTTCGCTGGTCACCCCACACTCCCGGCGCGCGTAAGTTTGGAGTGCCAGCGTTAGGGACCCCTGATGCACCTCATGCCTACACGCTGGATTAGCGCATTGCGGCAGGCTGTCCTGCAGAGCGAAGTCAAGGAGGAGGCCCAGGCGTAGCCCTGGCCGGGGGACATGAGCGGCGCAGGACAGCCTGCCGCAATGCGCCCGCGAGGTCATCGCCTGAAGTTCCCCCCAACACCAAAACCTTTAGCGGTGTACACCCAACTTCTCACGCCAGCCCGGGTACAGCTTGTCCGAGTCCCCAGGAAACGACTCAAACGCCCGGGCAAATTCCTTGTGCTCCTTGGCAAACTCAATCGGGTCCGCCCCCGACTTCCAGCACTCATACGACTGGCGCAGCGAAATGGCGCCTGCCGCCGGCGAATCAATGTGCCCGTAAGCGCCGCCGCCAGAGGTGTTGATGACGTTGCCATGCCCCAGATTTTCAAAGAAGCCCGGCAGGCGCAGCGCGTTCATGCCGCCCGAAATAATGGGCGTGGTGGGCTTCATGCCGTACCACTTTTGGTAGTAAACCGGGCCCTGCGCCTCGTCACGCTCAATCATGTAGGCGATGTTTTTGTCCGAGTTTTCGCCCTCCATCTTGCCGTAGCCCATGGTGCCCACGTGGATGCCTGAGGCGCCCTGCAAGCGTGAAATTTTGGCCAGCACGAAGGCGGTGTAGCCGCGCTTGGCGCTGGGGCTGGTGACCATGCCGTGGCCGGCGCGGTGGTAGTGCAGGTACTGGTTGGGGTACTGCCGCCGTGCCGTGGTGATCATGCCGGGGCCACCCACAAAACCATCCACCAAAAACGCCACCTTGTCGGCGTCGGGCCCGAAAGATTCCAGAATGAAATCGGCGCGGGCCAGCATTTCATAGTGGTCATCGGCCGTGATGTTGGCCGAGAAAATCTTGGCCTGGCCAGTCTCATCCTGCGCGCGCTTCATCGCGTCATAGACCAGCGGGTACACCTTTTTGGCCGGGCAGAACACCTGGTTGCCCTGCGGCTCATCGTTCTTGATGAAATCACCACCCAGCCAAAACTGGTAGGCCGCTGCCGCAAACGGCTCGGGGCGCAGGCCCAGTTTGGGCTTGATGATGGTGCCGGCAATGTAGCCGCCGTCCTTCATGGGGCGGCCCAGCAGGCGCCACAGGTCGGTGATGTCTTTGGCCGGGCCGTCAAACAACTGAATGGCGCGCTCGGGAAAGTAGATGTCGTGGATCTTGCCGTGCTCGATGTCGCCCATGCCCTGGTTGTTGCCAATGATCAGCGTCAGGATCGACACCATCATCATCCGGCCATCGGTCATGTTGCGGTCAAACAAGTCCATCGGGTACGCAATGCGCATGTCCTCCGTGGCCTCGTCGATGTAGTACACCAGCGCGTCCAGCCCGCGGGTGAAATCGTCGGTGGTGCTCACCTCTACATTGGTGCCGGTGGACGACTCGGCGGCAAAGTGCGCTGCGGCCTCCAGGTAGCCGTGGCCGGCCTTGGGCTTCATTTTGTAGGCCACCAGAATGTGCCGGCCCCCCTTGATGAGGTCGGCTTCGGTGAGGCTCAGGTCGGCGTAGCGGTTGGATTGATCCATGTGAAATCTCCTGTTGTCAGTCTTGAGAGGGGCGATGGGGTGGACTGTAGACAGGGTTATTCATAATGAAAATTCAAATAAATTGTCAATCAAATCAGTTTTTATTGATGATTTAAAGTCACGGACAATTCACCCCTGTTTGCAAGCACATCCAGCCTGCCCATCAGCCGTTCAGCCCCAAGGAGCCCTGCCATGCCACTCGTCGTTTTCAACCAAAAAGGGGGCGTTGGCAAGTCCACCATCACCTGCAACCTGGCCGCTATCAGCGCCAGCCAGGGCCTGCGCACGCTGGTGATTGACCTGGATTCGCAAGGTAACTCCACCAGCTACCTGCTGGGTGACACGGCGCGCGATGAGCAGCCCAATGTGGCGGGTTTTTTTGAGCACACCCTGAGCTACAGCTTTCGCCCGCTGCCCCCCACTGATTTCATCGTGCCCACGCCGTTTGAGCGCCTGCACCTCATGCCCTCTAGCCCCGCGCTCAATGAGCTGCAAACCAAGCTTGAGTCGCGCCAAAAAATCTTCAAACTGCGTGAAGCCCTGCAGCAACTGGGCGAAACCTACGAGCGCATTTACATCGACACCCCGCCCGCGCTGAACTTCTTTACCCGCTCAGCGCTCATCGGCGCGCGCGGTTGCCTGATTCCGTTTGACTGTGACCAGTTCTCACGCCAGGCGCTCTACACCCTGATGGACAACGTGCAGGAAATTCGGGCCGACCACAACCCCAAGCTGGTGGTGGAAGGCATTGTGGTTAATCAGTTTCAGCCGCGCGCCAACCTGCCGCAGCGCATGGTCAACGAGTTGATTGCCGAGGGCCTGCCGGTGTTGCAACCGTACTTGCCGTCGTCGGTGAAGATTCGCGAGTCGCATGAGCAGTCGCTGCCCATGATCTTCATGGACCCCGGCCACAAGCTCACGCAGGCGCTGGTCGCGCTGCACGACGGGCTGTCGCGGGGCTAATTGACAGGGGCTGAGCAGGCCTTAGCCGCCCATGCCGGCGGCACCGGGCAGGTCGTCGGCCGTGCCCTTGACGCTGGCCTTGACGCGCTGGCCCAGCACCGACTTGAATTGCTCGGTAAAGGTCGCCAAGTCCGCCGGGCGGCTGCAGCTCACCCAGTTGGCGTCCACCACCAGGTCTTTGTCGCGCCATTGCCCGCCGGCCTTGGTCACATCGTCGGCCAGTTCGGCAGGTCCCGTCAGCGCGCGCCCTTTGACCAGGCCGGCGGTCAGCAGCAGCCAGGCGGCCGGGCCAATCATGCCAATCGGCTTGCCTTCTTTGTCGGTGTTTTTAACCAACCGCTGGGCATCGGGGTCCAGGCACAGGGCCTCGGCATTCACAGCGTTTCCCACCAGCAACAGGGCGTCAAAGTCGTCCGCGCGGGCCTTGTCAAAGCTCAGGTCCACCTTGAATGTGTCGCCGGCTTGGTCTTGCTGCACGCCCTGCACGGTGCCGGGCCGCACGGCCAGAATTTTGACAATGGCGCCCACCTCTTCCAAGGCCTGGCGCGGCACGCACAGTTCGTCTTGCTCAAACCCGTCGCTCACTAGCATGCCAACGTGCAAGCCGCCAAAAATCTGTTGTGTGAATGTTTTCATCGTCGAATCCTTTCAGTACCTGAAATAGTCAGCCTCCCAGTCTATTTTTCAGATTTGGATCGCAACACCAGCAAGTGCCGGGGTTCTGTGTAGGACAGTGCCCCCTATGATTCGCTTCATTCAGAACGTCC
>CAZLRQ010000262.1:0-1968 GCA_964562035.1 uncultured Rhodoferax sp.
AGGCGCAGCCTTTTTACGTGAACGCGCCCTTCGGCATCGTGCTGGTGCACAACGGTAACCTGACCAACGCCCACGCCCTGAAGGCCGAGTTGTTCAGCACCGACCACCGCCACATCAACACTGAGAGTGACTCCGAGGTGCTGCTCAATGTGCTGGCGCATGAAGTGGGTGAGACCACGCGCGGCATGCCCCTGTTGCCTGCCGATATTTTTGAAGCCGTGCGCCGGGTGCACCGCCGCATCAAGGGCTCTTACGCGGTTATCGCCATGATCGCCGGTCATGGCGTGCTCGCTTTTCGCGACCCGTTTGGCATTCGGCCTCTGTGCATGGGTCGCAGCGATGACGGCACGGTGCTGCTGGCCAGTGAATCGGTCGTCATGGACGGCACGATGCACAAGTTTGACCGCGACATTGCGCCGGGCGAGGCGGTTTTCATTGACCTGAATGGGCAGATTCATGCCCAGCAATGTGCCGACCACCCGACCTTGAGTCCCTGTATTTTTGAGTACGTTTACCTCGCCCGCCCTGATTCGGTGATGGACGGAATTTCGGTCTACCAGGCACGCTTGAACCTGGGCGAGACGCTGGCCAAACGGGTGGTCTCCACCGTGCCGCCCAATGAGATTGACGTGGTCATCCCCATCCCCGAGTCCAGCCGCCCCAGTGCCGCGCAATTGGCCCAGTTGCTGGGCTTGCCGTACCGCGAAGGGTTTGTGAAGAACCGCTACGTGGGGCGCACCTTCATCATGCCGGGGCAGTCGGTGCGCAAAAAGTCCGTGCGCCAGAAACTGAATGTGATTGCCAGCGAGTTCAAGGGCCGCAACGTGTTGCTGGTCGACGACTCGATCGTGCGCGGTACTACCAGCCGTGAAATTGTGCAAATGGCGCGCGATGCCGGCGCCCGCAAGGTCTACATGGCCAGTGCGGCGCCGCCCGTGCGCTTCCCCAACGTCTACGGTATCGACATGCCCACGCCCGAAGAGTTGGTGGCGCACAACCGCACCGTGGAGCAAATTCGCCAGATCATTGGCTGCGACGCCCTGATTTACCAGGATGTGGACGCCATGAAAAAGGCCGTGGGCTCGCTCAATCCCAACATCAAGGGCTTTGACGCCTCTTGTTTTGACGGCGTGTACTGCACCGGTGACATCACGCTGGAAGACATCATTCGCCTGAACGCCACCCGTGTGGGCGGCGACGAAGCCGCCGAAGACAGCTCCCGACTGGCCCTGCCCAACCACGCGGAATGACCATGACGAATCGACATTTACCGGATGATTTGCACCTGGACACGCTGGCAGTGCGTGCTGCCGTTGACAAAAGCCAGTACGGCGAAAACTCCGAGGCGCTGTACCTGACCAGCAGCTTCGTCCAGCCCACGGCCGAAACCGCCGCGCGCCGCTTTGCGGGCGAGGAGGAGGGCTACACCTACTCCCGCTTCACCAACCCCACTGTCACCAGCATGGAGCAACGGCTGGCGGCTTTGGAAGGCACCGAGGCCTGTATCGGCACCGCCAGCGGCATGGCGGCCATCACTTTGATGTGCATGGGTTTGCTCAAAGCCGGTGACCACGTGATTTGTTCACAAAGCGTGTTTGGCTCCACCATTCGCCTGATTGCTGGCGAGTTTGGCAAGTTTGGCGTGCAAAGCACGTTTGTGTCGCAAACCGATGTGACGCAGTGGCAGGCCGCCGTGCAGCCCAATACCCGCTTGCTGTTTGCTGAAACGCCGACCAACCCGCTGACCGACATTTGCGATATCCAGGCACTCGCCGACATTGCCCACGCGGCGGGTGCACTGCTAGCGGTGGACAACTGCTTTTGCTCGCCCGCGCTGCAGCGCCCCGTTACCCTGGGCGCCGACTTGATCATTCACTCCGGCACCAAGTACCTGGATGGCCAAGGCCGGGTGATTGCCGGTGCCCTGTGCACCACCAAAAAGCTGATTGACGAGAAGTTCATGCCGGT
>CAZLRQ010000262.1:2068-3412 GCA_964562035.1 uncultured Rhodoferax sp.
GGTGCTGGCCGAACTGCAGGCGGCCGGTCACGTTTACCCGTGCTACATGAGTGTGGCCGAGCTTGATGCTTTGCGCGAGCAGCAAATGGGGAACAAGGCGAAGCCACGCTACGACGGTACCTGGCGCCCTGTCCCCGGCAAGACATTGCCGGCGATTCCCGAGGGGGTGAAGCCAGTCTTGCGCTTCATGAACCCGCAAGGTGGCTCAGTGGTGTGGGAGGATAAAGTCAAAGGTCGCATCGAGATCAGCAACGATGAGCTGGATGACTTGGTGATTGCCCGCCCTGACGGCACGCCCACGTACAACTTTTGCGTGGTGGTGGATGACGTTGACATGGCCATCACCCATGTGATTCG
This sequence comes from uncultured Rhodoferax sp., assembly GCA_964562035.1. Taxonomy (GTDB): domain Bacteria; phylum Pseudomonadota; class Gammaproteobacteria; order Burkholderiales; family Burkholderiaceae_C; genus Rhodoferax. The sequence continues at coordinate 2,426 of CAZLRQ010000262.1, forward strand.
CGGTGACGACCATGTCAACAACACGCCGCGTCAAATCAATATTTTTCACGCTTTGGGCAAAACGCCGCCGGTGTACGCCCACTTGCCGACCGTGCTGAACGAGCAGGGCGAGAAGATGAGCAAGCGCAACGGAGCCAAGCCCGTGACGCAGTACCGCGAAGAGGGTTACCTGCCTGAGGCCATGGTGAATTACCTGGCGCGGTTGGGCTGGAGCCATGGCGATGATGAAATTTTCACGCGCGAGCAATTTCTGGCGTGGTTTAACCTGGACCACCTGGGTCGCAGTGCCGCCCAGTTTGACGAAGCCAAGTTGCGTTGGGTTAATGCACAGCACCTCAAGGCCATGGCCGACGATGCTCTGGCACCCTTGGTGCAGGCGCAGTTGCTCAAGCGTGGCATTGCCACGGATGAGCGCTTGCCTCGTCTATGTGGACTCCTCAAAGATCGCTGTGATACCACCGTCATGCTGGCCGACTGGGTCGCCAAGTTTTATGCGGATGTGACCCCCGATGCCGCCGAACTGGCGCAGCACGTCACTGACGCCATCAAGCCGGCACTCCAGCTCTTGGTCGAGAAACTGTCGGCTTGCAGTTGGGACAAGGCTTCCATTGCCGCCTGTATCAAAGAAGTGTTGGCTGCTCATGCCGTCAAGATGCCTCAACTGGCTATGCCCGTGCGAGTGCTGGTCATGGGCACAGCCCAGACGCCATCGCTGGATGCCGTGCTTGAATTGTGCGAAAGAGAAAAAGTGTTGAGCCGTTTGCGTGCAAGCAAATTTTGACGCTATAATTTGAGGCTTGGAAATAACGAATACTTGAAAAAGAATTCGCTGGTTACGGGGGTATAGCTCAGCTGGGAGAGCGCTTGCATGGCATGCAAGAGGTCAGCAGTTCGATCCTGCTTACCTCCACCATTTTTTCAAAATGAGACGGAAGTCCAAGGTTAAGACCCCATCGTCTAGAGGCCTAGGACACTACCCTTTCACGG
>CAZLRQ010000263.1:0-3395 GCA_964562035.1 uncultured Rhodoferax sp.
AACAAAAACTCTAATGAATTGAACAGCATGCGGTGTTGGCGTTAAGGGCGAGGTGCCGATTTTGCATGGCGTATTTGACGCAGCGGCGGTTTGTGCGGGGCGATGGGTGCTGCGTTTGGGTCTGGTGTGGCTTTTGGACGCTTTGTTTTTAGTAGCTGCTAGCGCTTATTGCATAAGGGCTAGAGGCACTTTTGGCATGTATTTTGGTGTGGGTGGGATGGATTGCGGGTCGGGGCCCGCAATGAGCACTTCTTTGGCGCCCACGCCGCCAACTACTTGCCAGTAAGTCGCTGGTAGGGCTCAACGTAGTTGGCAACGCTGTTTGTCCAGTTGCGGACGTTTTCCACAAACTCGCGGCCATTGGCCCTGAGCACGGGCCACAGGGCGGGGTTGTTGAGCAGGCCCAGCAGGGCTTGGGCCAGGGCATCGGCGCTGCCGGCCTGAAAGAGGACGCCGGTTTTGTTGTGTTCGATCAGTTCTTTATGGCCGCCCACGTTTGACGCCACAAAGAGTTGGCCCTGGGCCATGGCCTCCAGGGGCTTGAGGGGGGTGACGAGTTCGGTCAGGCGCATGGCGTGGCGGGGGTAGGCCAGCACGTTGATGAGATCGTAATAGCGGGTGACCTCTTGGTGGGGCACGCGGCCGGCAAAGACCACTTTGTCGGCCACGCCGAGTTGTTGGGCTTGCTGGCGCAAATTGGCTTCTTGGGAACCGCCGCCCACCAGCAAGACTTTGACGTCGGGCCGGGCTTTGATGAGGGCAGGCACGGCAGCCATGAGCAGGTCCAGCCCTTCGTAGGCGTAAAACGAGCCCACAAAGCCCACCACGGTACAGCCGGTGAGGCCCAGCTTGGCTTGCAGGGCGGGGTCTGGCGGGCTGGCCAGGCTGAAGGCGTCAACGTTGACCGCGTTGGGGATGACGGTGACCTTGCTGCTGGCCACGCCACGGGCCACGATGTCGGCGCGCAGGCCTTCGCAGATGGTGAAGACGTGGTCGGCCCGCCGAATGGCACGGGTCTCCAGCCCCCGGGTGGCGCGGTAGCGCAGGCTGCCTTGGTTAGTGGTGCCGTGGTCAACGGCGGCGTCTTCCCAAAAGGCTCTTATTTCATACACCACGGGTATGCCCAGCAGGCGGCCCACCTTGAGGGCGGGCAAGGCGTTAAGCACGGGGGAATGGGCGTGGATGATGTCGGGCTTGATGTGCCGGGCCACCTGCTCCAGGCGCTGGCCCAGGGCTTTCATGAGTGCCACCTCACGGCCCACGGGCAGGTCGGCAAACGGGCCGGTGCCGGCAGGGGTGCGGTAAAAGTGCAGGCCATCCACGTCTTCTTCAGTGGCGGCCGTGGCACCTTGCTTGGGCGAGGTGATATGAAAAGTCTCCCACCCCAACGCCCGCTGCCCCCGCAGCAGCGCCGCCGTGCGAAAGGTGTAGCCGCTGTGGAGCGGGATGGAGTGGTCTAGTACGTGAAGGGTGCGCATGGCGGAAGTTACGTTTAGCGCAACACACCACGCGTATCAATCACCACTTTGTCTTTGATGGTGTCGAGGTCAATGTCTTTGAACTCGGTGTGGTCCACCAGCAGCAGCAAGATGTCGGCTTCTTTGAGAACTTGCTTGAGGTCGGTCAGCGGGAAGCTGACTTTGCTGGCCTGCACGTTGGGGTCGCACACCAGGAGTTTGCCCACGTTTTGCGCCATCAGGTCTTTGACGATGTCGTACGAGGGGGATTCGCGCATGTCGTCAATGTTGGCTTTGAAGGTGAGGCCCAAGCAGCCAATGACAGGGTCTTTGAAGCGGGCAGCCTTGGCTTTGACTTTGTCGATGACCCAGTGCGGTTTGGCGTCGTTGACCTCTCGTGCGGTGCGAATGAGGCGGGCTTGCTGTGGGGCGCTGGAGACGATGAACCAGGGGTCCACGGCAATGCAGTGACCGCCCACGCCGGGGCCAGGTTGCAGGATGTTGACGCGGGGGTGGCGGTTGGCCAGGGCGATGGTTTCCCAGACGTTGATGCCGAGGTGATCGCAAATGACTGACAACTCGTTGGCAAAGGCGATGTTGACGTCGCGAAACGAGTTTTCAACGAGTTTGGAGAGTTCGGCGGTTTTGCTGTCGGTGAGCAGAATTGCGCCGTTGCAGAAGCTTTTGTAGAGTTCTTTGGCTTGCTCGTTGGCGGTTTTGGTGAGGCCGCCGATGATGCGGTCGTTGTCAACCAGCTCGCGCAGGATGTGGCCGGGCAGCACGCGCTCGGGGCAGTGGGCGGCGTGGACTTTGCCTTCCAGCTCGGGGCGCATGGCCACGATGATTTTGTAGATGAGCTCGGTGGTGCCCACGGGTGAGGTGGATTCCAGAATGACGAGGTTGCCGGGGCGCAAAAAAGGCACGATGGCACGGGTGGCAGATTCGACGTAGCTGAGGTCAGGGGCCTTGGGGTTGCCGTCAACTTCCATGAACGGAGTGGGCACGGCAATGATGAAGGTGTCGCCCTCCTCTGGCGTTAACGAAGCCTTGAGGTTGCCGCTGTTGACGGCGGAGCGCACCAAAATGTCAAGGTCGGGCTCAATGATGTGGATGCGACCGGAGTTGATGGTGGCGACTGCGGCTTCGTTGACGTCAACGCCCAGAACCTGGTGGCCTTTGGTGGCCAGCATGGACGCGGTGGGCAGGCCGATGTAGCCCAGGCCCATGACGATGATTTTTTGACTGAGACGGTTCATGGCGTTAATTCCCTAAAAACAAAATCTGTGGGCGGCGGGTCAGGCTTGCATTGACAGCACGGTTTTCACAATCCGGCCGACGGCTTGACCGTCGCCATAGGGGTTGTGGGCCTGCGACATGCGCTGGTAGTCAGCTGGATTGGAGAGCAGGTTGAGCGTCTCATCAACAATGACCTGGCGTGAGGTGCCCACCAGCTTGACGGTGCCGGCGGCCACGGCCTCGGGGCGCTCGGTGGTGTCGCGCATGCACAGCACGGGCTTGCCCAGTGAGGGGGCTTCTTCCTGCACGCCGCCGCTGTCGGTGATGATGAGGTGGGCGCGGTTCATGAGGTAAACAAATGGCAGGTAGTCCACGGGGTCAATGAGGTGGACGTTGGCCAGTTGGCGTGCGGCCAGGATGTCGGCCACGGGCTTGCGCACATTGGGGTTGAGGTGCACGGGGTACAAAATTTCAACGTCGGGGGCGGCTGACGCAATGTCGGCCAAGGCGTTGCAAATGTTCTCAAAGCCTTCGCCAAAGTTCTCGCGGCGGTGGCCGGTGACGAGGATGAGTTTTTTGGTGGCGTCGAGAAAAGCAAATTTCTCATCAAGGCTGGTGCGGAGTTCGGGCTTGGTTTTGAGGCGCTGGGTGACGTCGAGCAGTGCGTCAATGACCGTATTGCCGGTGACAAAGATGGTGGCG
>CAZLRQ010000264.1:0-3382 GCA_964562035.1 uncultured Rhodoferax sp.
CACCGTCACCATCAGCACCACGCGCGCCACCGAGTGCACATCGCCCAGTGACAACGCATGCGTCTCTGACTGCAGCAGCAGCCGCGTGCGCAGCTTCATGTGACCACCGATCAACAAGCCCATCAGCGTGGCAGATGTCATCATGCCGAAGCCACCCAGTTGAAACAGAGCCATTACCAAGCCTTGCCCCAGCGGGCTCCAGTAGGTTCCTGTGTCTACCACCACCAGTCCGGTCACGCAAACGGCGGATGTGGCCGTGAATAGAGCCGTCAGCCAGGGTGCACTCTCGCCATTTGCGCTGGCCCAAGGCAGCATCAGCAGTACAGTGCCGATCAGGATGGTCGTCAGAAATGCCAATGCCAGCACGGTAGCGGGATGGCTGGGCAGATGATTCTTCATAACTAGGCGTGCGTGCTGCGGTGGGTCAGTGTAGTCAACTTGGTGCATCCGCCCTCACTGTGTAGTGGGCCTGGCTGAGTCGATAAATTTGTCGTGCAGCCTACATTGGGTGCAATGCGGCAGGTTTCTGGTCAGCGGCTGTCTCCTTGCTCCAAAGGTCGCGAACCTGTCATTGCATTGACCACTTGAACTCCCGCTGCATTGAAGTCAGTGGCCAATCCCTCTAAAAACGCACAGCTGCTCTACACAGACCCTGTCGCGCCAACTGGAGTGTTTCAAGCCCCTAACTGGCAGGCACTTCGGGAAGCCCAAACACTCCTGATGAACTTCAGCAAACGCAGGCTGCCGTTGCGGACTTGATTCGCAGGCCATACCACCCAAAATTTAGTGCCTTTTAGGCCTCTAGCCCTTACTCGGCTTGCGTGAGTAGCTATCAAAAGTATTCAATGAAGTCAACATTTCTGGCCACATGCAGGTCATGGGCGCCTCATTGCCGGGGCTAGGCTTTGCTTTTCAGCGCAACTTATCAACCACCGCCCAAATGGGCTGCAACACACTGGCCCCCAAGCGCTTGGAGCGCTCACCGTTCCAGCCCACTTGCGCATCGGGCCAATCCGCGTTGTCCTTGAACGGCATCTCGATGGTGAAGGCCAGACAGTCAAAGTTTTGGCCAATCCAGTTGGTGGCCAGCGTCAAATTAGCCTGCCCCGGCGCCACGCGGCCGTAGCCTTGCGCCGTCTGAAAATCGGGGCAGGTGGCTTGCCAGGTGGTCTTGAAGGTGTTTTCAAGCGCCTCGATGCGGGCCGAGTAACCCGGCGTGCCTTCGGTGCCCACGCAAAAGTTGTAGGGCAGGCCCTCGTCGCCATGAACATCGAGGTTCAGGTCCACGCCCACTTGCTGCATCTTTTGGCGAACCCAGAACACCTCGGGCGAGGTGGCCACACTGGGCGCAGCCCACTCGCGGTTCAGGTTGGCACCCGCGGCGTTGGTGCGCAGGTTGCCGCGCACCGCGCCGTCGGGGTTCATGTTGGGCACCACGTGAAAGGCGCACCGGTCGCGCAGCACCCGGGCCACGGGGTCATGGGCCGCCAGCAGCCGCTCCAAAAACCCTTCGGCAAACCACTCGGCCATGCTTTCACCGGGGTGTTGGCGGGCGATCAGCCAGACCTTCTTTTTCTGCGCCAGCGGCGTAGCGCTCTGACTGTTGGTCACGCGCAGCAGGGTCAGGTCACGGCCATCGAGCGTGCTGCCCAGCCGCTCCTGGGTCACAAACGGCGAGGCGCTGGACTTGGCGATCAGGTCCAGATGGCGCTCCCACGCATACGGCTCAAAGTAGGCAAAGTACAGGCAGTCTGTGGTGGGGGTGGTGCGCACCGTCATCACCGCGCCGTCAAACTCGGTGTCCAGGCGAAACCAGTGCTGCCGGTCGGTGCTGACCACCATGCGGTAGCCCTGCCAGCCCGCCGGGTAGGCGCAGGCACCGGCATTCATGAAGCGCAGGCAGACCGGCACGCCAGCGGCGCCTTGCAGCGAGAAATGAAACCACTGGGCAAACGCACTGGCGTTATCAGGACGGATGTTGAGCTGAATGTCCAGCGGGTTGTCCAGACACAGCACCTCAATGGCGCCAGCGTCAAATTGGGTGGAGATATGAAGGGATGTCATGGGCGCCTGGTGAGTGAATCTTCATTCTAGGAGTCGCTGTGGCGCATTGGTGGCGGGTTATTCTTGAACCCTGAACAACGGAGCACAGCATGAACAGACGCGTCGGCATCATCGGAACCGGTTGGGTGGGCACCAGCGTGGCCATCTCGCTCCTGCACTCGGGCGCGGCCGACGAGTTATGGCTGCACGATGCGCGAACGGCTGTGGCCGAGGGCGAGGCCATGGACCTGACGCATGGCGCAGCGTTTTACCCTGCGTGCAAAGTGCGCGTGGCCTCCATTGAAGAGATGCGCCAGGCGCAGGTGGTGGTGGTGGCCGCCGGGCGCGGCGGCAAGCCGGGCGAGTCGCGTCTAGACCTGTTGCGCGACAACGCCCGCTTGGTCAGTGAGATTGGCCACACGCTCTCAAACTTTGCCGGCACGATTGTGCTGGTGACCAACCCGGTGGACGTGTTGACGCAAGTGATGACGCAGGCCAGCGGCCTGCCACCCGAGCGCGTGCTGGGCACGGGCACCATGCTGGACACCGCGCGCCTGCGCCAGATGCTGGGGCAAAGCCTGCAGGTGGCCACCCAATCCATCCACGCCCAGGTGGTGGGCGAGCACGGTGACTCTGAAGTGGTGCTGTGGTCTGGCGCGCGGGTGGGCGGTGTGCCCTTGAGCGACTGGCCGGGCTGGCGCGCCGCCGACCAACCGGCACTGGCGCGTGAAGTGCGCATGGCGGCTTACGAGGTGATTCAGCGCAAGGGGGTCACCAACCATGCCATTGGCCTGGTGACCGCCAGCCTGCTGGACTGCCTGCTGCGCGGCGAGCGTCGGGTGCTGACCGTGTCGCGGGTGCAGGACGGCGCTTTGGGCCTGCGCGATGTGGCGTTGTCCCTGCCCACGCTGGTCGGGGTTGAGGGGGGCGTGCAGGTGCTGGAACCGTCCATGATTGAGGCTGAGCGGGAGGCATTGATGCACTCGGCTGACGTGCTGCGCCACGCCCTGGCCTCTTTAGATGCCAAATAGGCATCTAGCCCTTGCTGCATAAGCACTGGTAGCTATTTATTCAGGAGTCATCAGCGTTACTCCACCACCTTGATCAACTGCCCCACTTTGGGCTCCCCACCACCGTACACGCCGTTGATCAGCCGCAACTGCGGCTCAGCCCGGGTCAACGGTGAGTGGCGGGCCAGCTCAGCAAACCCACCGCGCGGGTAGGCCACGGTTTTGAGCACCCAGGGCCGGGCCGCTGCGCGATCAGCCGCGGTCAGGGGCCGAAATGAATTTTGGGCGGCCTGCAACTCGGGACGTGCACGCTGCAGCGCGGCAGCGTC
>CAZLRQ010000265.1:0-3378 GCA_964562035.1 uncultured Rhodoferax sp.
AATTTCCTGCGCTTGCGTGTCAGACAGTCGGTAAAGGCCGTCGTTGCCCATGCCGTAGGCTTTTTCCAGACCATCCGGGCGGTAGTCGTCGGCGTTCACCACGCCGCCATCCAGCCGCGTGCGGGTGAGCATTTCGCGCACCAGTTTGCTGTCCCAGGACTTGGTCATCAATTCGGCCTTGGCCACGGGCGGCGTGGGCGCGTTACGGATGATGGCGATAAATTCGTCAATATTGGCGAGGGCCACGGCCAGACCTTCCAGCACATGACCACGTTCACGCGCTTTGCGCAGGTTGAACACGGTGCGCCGCGTTACCACCTCGCGGCGGTGCTGCAAAAAGACTTCAATCAGGTCTTTCAAATTGCATAACTTGGGCTGGCCATTGATCAGCGCCACCATGTTCATGCCAAACGTGTCTTGCAACTGCGTTTGCTTGTACAGGTTGTTCAGCACCACTTCAGGTACTTCACCACGCTTGAGTTCAATCACCAGGCGCATGCCGGACTTGTCTGACTCGTCCTGAATGTGGCTGATGCCTTCAATTTTTTTCTCGTGCACCAGTTCAGCCATGCGCTCCTGCAGCGTCTTTTTGTTCACCTGGTAGGGCAGTTCATCCACGATGATGGATTGGCGCTGGCCTTTGTCAATGTCTTCAAAGTGGCACTTGGCCCGCATGACGACCTTGCCGCGTCCGGTGCGGTAACCATCCTTCACGCCATTGATGCCATAAATAATACCGGCAGTGGGGAAGTCCGGTGCCGGAATGATTTCCATCAATTCATCAATGGAGGCCTCAGGGTTGCGCAGCAAGTGCAAGCACGCGTCAACCACCTCATTCAGGTTGTGCGGCGGGATGTTGGTGGCCATGCCGACCGCAATACCGCCCGAACCGTTTACCAGCAAGTTGGGCAAGCGGGTTGGCATCACCAGCGGCTCTTTCTCCGAGCCGTCGTAGTTGGGGCCGAAATCAACGGTTTCCTTGTCCAGATCAGCCAACAACTCGTGCGCGATCTTGGACAAACGGATCTCGGTGTATCGCATTGCTGCTGCGTTGTCACCGTCCACCGAACCGAAATTACCTTGCCCGTCCACCAGCATGTGCCGCATGGAAAAATCTTGCGCCATCCGCACAATGGTGTCGTAGACCGACTGGTCGCCGTGCGGGTGGTATTTGCCAATTACATCGCCAACGATACGTGCTGATTTTTTGTAAGGCCTGTTCCAGTCGTTGTTCAACTCGTGCATTGCGAACAGCACCCGGCGGTGAACGGGCTTCAACCCATCGCGCGCATCGGGGAGGGCGCGGCCCACAATCACGCTCATGGCGTAATCGAGATAGCTGCGCCGCATTTCCTCTTCAAGACTGATGGGCAGAGTTTCTTTGGCGAACTGGGTCATGTGCGGGTCGTACTTGGCGATGTCAAAATCAACCCCCGATTCTAAGGCGGCTCCTTGTGGTGCCTGCGCAACGTTTCATGGCCTTCGAGGCGGATACTTAGCCTCATCTGCGCAAGCTCAAACAGTTGACCTTTTGATCAAAAGGTGCTGTGGCACAATCACATACAAGTTTCTTACGCTTGGTGCGTACGAGATGGCCCGTAAATTCCTCGCAGCGCTGCTGCGGATTTTTTCCCTCAAGGAGAACCATGAACAAAATGAATAAATTGGCAATGTTGATTGCTACCGCAGCACTCGCAACCACCGCTGGCGCACAAACTGTTGACAACTGGGTTAGCAGCAACGGCATCACTTGGAAAAACGGTACCAACGAATTGTGCTGGCGCGATGCCAACTGGACACCGGCAACTGCCGCTGTTGGTTGCGACGGCGCTATCGTTGCTCCTGCGCCCGTTGCCGCAGCGCCTGCCGCAGCGCCTGCAGCAGCACCAGCGCCCGCTGCTGCGCCTGCACCAGCGCCTGCTCCTGCTGCCGCTGCCAAGGTTACCTACGCTGCAGACGCATTTTTTGACTTTGACAAAGCGGTGTTGAAACCAGCTGGTAAAGCCAAGCTGGACGATTTGGTGGCCAAAGTTAAAGACATCAACCTTGAGGTCATGATTGCTGTGGGTCACACTGACGCGACAGGTCCAGATGGTTACAACCAGAAACTCTCTGTACGTCGTTCCGAAGCTGTCAAGGCTTACTTGGTATCTAAAGGTATCGAGAAAAACCGCGTCTACACAGAAGGTAAAGGCGAAGCACAGCCCGTAGCTGACAACAAGACCAAAGAAGGCCGTTCCAAGAATCGCCGTGTTGAAGTTGAAGTGGTTGGCACCCGCGCTGCCAAATAATTTGGCGTCGTAAGACGAGTCCGGTTGTCATGACCGGGTCCAAAAAGCCCCGCTCATGCGGGGTTTTTTGTTTCCGTTGGCTTGGTCTGCAACGACCAATGTTTTTCAGATTCTCGATAATCCCAAGATGACTTCAACTTTGAACGCAGACCCGGCTGAATTAGCCAAATTTTCCGAACTCGCTCACCGCTGGTGGGACAAAGACGGCGAATTTCGGCCGCTACATGAAATAAATCCACTTCGCCTTGAATGGATCAAGAGCTTATGCACGCTAGAAGGGCAACAGGTACTTGATGTGGGTTGCGGTGGTGGCATTTTGGCTGATGCCATGGCGCGCTCAGGAGCATACGTCACCGGTATTGATCTCGCTTCCAAAGCGCTCAGAGTGGCGCAGTTGCATGCGCTTGAAGCTCAAACGCAGAATGTGCAGTACCGCGAGGTCAGTGTTGAGTCCCTGGCCTTGGAGTCTCCTGGCCAATTTGATGTAGTGACCTGCATGGAAATGCTGGAGCACGTGCCCGATCCCGCGTCCGTCGTGCGGGCTTGCGCTTCGCTGGTCAAACCGGGCGGTTGGGTTTTCTTTTCAACATTGAACCGGAACCCGAAGTCGTTCCTGTTTGCGATTGTTGGCGCTGAATATATTCTCAATTTGCTCCCCCGTGGCACGCATGAATATGCCAAGATGATTCGCCCCAGTGAACTCGCCAGTTACTGTCGCCCGGTCGATTTGGATTTGCGCCACACCCGTGGTATGGCTTACAACCCATTGACACGTCGCTACTGGCTCAACGCGGACACTAGCGTTAACTATCTTTTTGCAACCCAAAAGGCTAGCGCTGCTGCGCTGTGAGTGCTTTTCCATGAAATTCTCAGACGTTCAAGCCGTCCTTTTTGATCTTGATGGCACGTTGATAGACAGTGCGCCTGACCTTGGCGCTGCCGTTGACAAAATGCGCGTTGATAGGGGATTACCGTCCTTGCCTTCGTCCCAGTACCGCCCCATGGCGGGCGCCGGTGCGCGCGGTATGCTGGGTGTTGCCTTTGGCATGACGCCAGACCACGCCGATTTCGTTGCCATGCGCGAGGA
>CAZLRQ010000266.1:0-3331 GCA_964562035.1 uncultured Rhodoferax sp.
GGAGATCACGCCGACCTCCGTGGTGCCGCCGCCAATGTCCACCACCATGGAGCCGCTGGCCTCGCTCACGGGCAAGCCCGCGCCGATGGCCGCTGCCATGGGTTCTTCAATCAGGTAAACATCGCTGGCACCGGCGCCCAAAGCGGACTCACGAATCGCGCGGCGCTCAACCTGGGTGGAGCCGCAAGGCACGCAAATGATGATGCGCGGGCTGGGCCTGAAAATGCCGCGCGGGTGCACCATCTTGATGAACTGCTTGAGCATCTGCTCGGTGACCGTGAAGTCGGCGATCACGCCGTCTTTCATCGGGCGGATGGCCTCGATGTTGCCTGGCACCTTGCCCAGCATGGCCTTGGCTTCTTTGCCCACGGCCTGAATGGTCTTTTTGCCCTGGGGGCCGCCTTCGTGGCGAATCGCCACCACGGAGGGCTCGTTCAAGACGATGCCTTTGCCGCGCGCCACAATCAAGGTGTTGGCGGTGCCCAGGTCAATGGCCAAGTCAGTGGCAAAGTACTGACGGAATGTTCCAAACATTTAAAAATTCCTCTCGGGCACGGCAAGCGCTTCGGCTTGGCATCGCCCTGTGTTGTCGGGGTCAAAAACAGAACTGGCCACGTAAAAATGGCCATGCAATGGCGTGAAAGCCAAAGGCGGGATAATAACCGATCCCCCATGAACAACCTGACCGGTCTAGCCTCTTTGGAGGCGTTTTACAACCGGTTTCGAATGAAAATCTGTTATGTCCCTGACTTCTGCTGACATCGCGCGAATTGCCAACCTGGCCCGGTTGGCGCTCCAGCCCGCTGAGAGTGAACGCATGCTGACGCAAATCAACGGCTTTTTTGACATTGTCGAAAAAATGCGTGCGGTCGACACCACAGGGATCGAACCCCTGGCGCACCCGGTGGCCACCGTCCAAAACATTGCATTGCGCCTGCGTGAAGACCGGGTCAGCGAGCCCAATGCGCGCGAGGCCAACCAACGCAATGCGCCCGCCGTCGAGAACGGTCTGTTCCTGGTCCCCAAGGTGATCGAATAACCCCACCCCCTATGACAAACGACACATCTGCACTGCATGACCTGAGCGTGGCCCAGTTGGCCCGTCATCTGCGGGAGCGCAAAGTTTCCGCGGTTGAAACAGCCCAGCACTTTTTGACCCGCATGCGCACGCACGCTGAACTGGGTGCCTTTCTGGACGTGAACGAAGAAGCCACGCTGGCCCAGGCCCGTGCCGCCGACGCCGCCTTGGCCACCGGTCACACCGCCGCAAGCCCCAGCTTGCTGGGTGTGCCCGTGGCCCACAAAGACATTTTTGTGACCCGTGATTTTGTTACCACCGCCGGCTCCAAGATGCTGGCGGGCTACCGTTCGCCGTTTGACGCCACCGTGGTGGCCAAAATGGCCGAGCAGGGTGTGGTGACGCTGGGCAAGCTCAATTGCGACGAGTTCGCCATGGGCTCAGCCAACGAGAACTCGGCGTTTGGCCCCGTCAAAAACCCGTGGAACCCCCTGCACACGCCCGGCGGCTCGTCCGGTGGCAGCGCAGCCGCTGTAGCGGCCCGACTGGCGCCTGCGGCCACCGGCACTGACACGGGAGGCTCCATCCGCCAACCGGCCTCGTTTTGTGGCATCACCGGCATCAAACCCACCTACGGCCGCGCCTCGCGTTACGGCATGGTGGCGTTTGCCTCCAGCCTGGACCAGGCCGGCCCCATGGCGCGCAGCGCCGAAGACTGCGCTTTGTTGCTGTCCACCATGTGCGGCCCCGACCCGGACCGCGACTCGACCTCCCTGGATGCGCCCGCGGAGGACTTCGCTCAGTCGCTGAATGATTCGATCAACGGCTTGCGCATTGGCGTGCCCAAGGAGTTTTTCGGCGAAGGCCTGGCACCCGACGTGCGCGCCGCTGTGGATGCGGCTTTGAGCGAGTACGAAAAGCTGGGCGCCAGGCTGGTGCCCATCTCGTTGCCGCGCACCGAGCTGTCCATCCCGGTGTACTACATCATTGCGCCGGCCGAGGCGTCGAGCAACCTGAGCCGGTTTGACGGCGTGAAGTTTGGCCACCGGGCTGCGCACTACACCGACCTGGTGGACATGTACAAAAAGACCCGGGCTGAGGGCTTTGGCGACGAGGTCAAGCGCCGCATCATGGTCGGGGCCTACGTGCTGTCGCACGGCTACTACGACGCTTATTACCTGCAGGCGCAAAAGATCCGCCGCATGATTGCCGACGATTTTCAGCAGGCTTTCAAGGACTGCGACGTGATTGCCGGGCCAGTGGCCCCCACGGTAGCCTGGACGCTGGGCGGCCATGGCAACGATCCGCTGGCCGACTATTTGGCCGACATCTTCACCTTGCCGGCCTCGCTGGCCGGTTTGCCGGGCATGAGCCTGCCGGTCGGCTTTGGTGCCGGACACATGCCCGTGGGCATGCAACTTATCGGTAACTATTTGCAGGAGGGCAAGCTGCTGAACGTGGCGCACCGCTTCCAGCAGGCCACCGACTGGCACGCCGCCAAACCGCAAGGGTTTTGAACATGAATACATCCGTCAATAAAGCACCGCCCCTGGTCATGGGCTATGAGGTCGTGATTGGTTTTGAAACCCACGCCCAGCTCTCCACCCAGTCCAAAATTTTCAGCCGGGCGCCGACCGCCTTTGGCGCCGAGCCCAACACACAGGCCTGCGCGGTCGATTTGGCGCTGCCCGGGACCTTGCCGGTGATGAACAAGGGCGCGGTGGAGCGTGCTATTCAATTTGGCTTGGCGATTGGCGCCCACATTGCGCCGCGCAGCATTTTTGCCCGCAAAAACTACTTCTACCCGGACCTGCCCAAGGGCTACCAGATCAGCCAGTTTGAGATTCCGGTGGTGCAGGGCGGGGTGATCGAATTCTTTTTGGGCGACGAGAAAAAAGCAGTGCGCCTGGAGCGCGCCCACTTGGAAGAAGACGCCGGCAAGTCCTTGCATGAAGACTTTGTGGGTCAAACCGGGATTGACCTGAACCGCGCCGGCACGCCCCTGCTGGAGATCGTGACCCAGCCCGACATGCGCTCCAGCGCTGAGGCGGTGGCCTATGCCAAAGAGTTGCACAAGATCGTCACCTGGATTGGCATCTGCGACGGCAACATGCAGGAAGGCAGCTTTCGCTGCGACGCCAATGTCTCGGTGCGCAAGCCGGGCGAGGCCTTGGGCACGCGCCGCGAGATCAAGAACCTGAACAGTTTCAAGTTCATGCAGCAGGCCATCGACTACGAGGTGCGCTGGCAGATTGAGCAGATCGAAGACGGCCTGGCCATCCAGCAAGCCACGGTGCTGTTCAACCCTGACAC
>CAZLRQ010000267.1:0-3310 GCA_964562035.1 uncultured Rhodoferax sp.
TGATTGCCTGGAGCGCCATTGGCGCGCGCACCACCGAGAGCCAGACCCACCGCGAAATGGCCAGCGGCCTGTCCAGCCCGGTCGGATTCAAAAACGGCACCGATGGCGACCTGGAAGTGGCGGTCAACGCCATGCTGTCGGCCGCGCAACCGCACGCCTTTTTGGGCATTGACGGCGAGGGTCGCGTGGCCATCACCCACACCCGCGGCAACGCCCTGGGCCACCTGATTCTGCGGGGCGGTCCGGTGCCCAACTACGACTCGGTGGCGGTCGCACAAACCGAAGCTGCACTGCAGGCCGCCAAACTGCCGGTCAACATCGTGGTGGACTGCAGCCACGCCAACTCACGCAAAAACCACGCCCTGCAAACCCTGGTGCTCAAAGACGTGGTCAACCAGATTGCCGACGGCAACCGCAGCATCAAGGGCGTGATGCTGGAGTCCAACCTGTTCGAGGGCAACCAGAAACTGGGGAACCCCAAGGACCTGCGCTATGGCGTGTCCATCACCGATGCCTGCCTGGGTTGGGACACCACAGCCACCAGTTTGCGCGAGGCCGCAACCCGTCTGCGCAGCCTGACACGTTGACCCGAATCAAGCCAAAACCCGGGAAAACGCGGATACTGACGGGTATGGTGATCAAATTTTCGTCCCGGCTGGCCTTGCTGCTGGCCACCACCAGCGCACCAGCCTGGGCCCTTGGCCTGTCGGCTGAGGCCTCGCCAGCGGTGCAACTGCGCCACCAGGCCATTGCCCATGAGTTTGGCGAAGGCGTGGTGCGCGACCCCTTGCTGGCCGCCAACCTGTACTGCCAGAGCGCCAAACTGGGCGACGCCGTGGCCCAGTACAACCTGGGCTGGATGCACGCCAACGGCCGCGGCATGCCACGTGACGACGTGAGCGCCGCCTACTTCTTCCATGCGGCCGCCGAGCAGGGCCTGCCCGCCGCGCAGCGCATGCTGCAAGTGGTGGGCAAGCCCACCGCAGCGGTGCCTGAGTGCATGCGCGACCCGGAGCCCATCGTCACCGCGTCAGCCGAGCCGGCGTTGCCCAAAGTGGACTACGCCCTGGTGGCACCGCGCAAAATTTTTGAATTGGTCATGAAAATGGCGCCCCAGTACAAGGTGGAGCCGCAACTGGCGCTGGCCATCATTGCTGCGGAATCCAACTTCAACAACCTGGCGCTGTCACCCAAAAATGCGCAAGGCCTGATGCAGCTGATTCCCGAAACCAGCCAGCGCTTCAACGTCAAAAACCCGTTTGATCCGGCGCAAAACATCCGTGGCGGCCTGACCTACCTGCGCTGGCTATTGGCTTATTTTGAAGGCGATATTGCGCTGGTGGCCGCCGCCTACAACGCGGGCGAAGGCACGGTGGAGCGCTACCGCGGCGTGCCGCCCTATGCCGAGACCCGGGCTTATGTGAAGCGCATCCTCAAGTCGGTGGGGCAGACCACCCACACGTTTGACGCCAAAGTCACCCGCCCGTCCAATGCGCTGGCCAAGATTGGCTTGCCCTGGCGGGCCCGGTAATCCCCATTTCAAATTATTCGTGTTCAGGCGCTGGGCCGTGCAGGCCCCAAGGCGCGTCAGCTCAAGCGGCCAGCGTCGCCTCAATGTCTTTGGCCAGGCTGGCGGGTGTATCGGTCGGGGCGTAGCGTTTCAGTACCTGGCCGTTCTTGCCGACCAGAAACTTGGTGAAATTCCACTTGATGGACTTGCTGCCCAGCAACCCAGGCGCCTGCGCGCACAGCCATTGGTACAGCGGGTGGGCGTTGGCGCCATTGACCTCGATCTTGGCCATCATCGGGAAACTCACGCCGTAGTTCAACTGGCAAAACTCGGCAATGCTGTCGTTACTGCCAGGGTCTTGTGCGCCAAACTGGTTGCACGGAAAGCCCAGCACCACCAGCCCGCGCGCGCCATAGGTTTTGTGCAGTGCCTCCAGCCCGGCCAACTGCGGGGTAAAGCCACAGGCACTGGCGGTGTTGACGATGAGCAGCGCCTTCCCCTTGAACGCACTCAAGCGCACCTTCTCACCCCTGATGTCCAACACTTCAAAGTCGTAGGTCGTGCTCATGTTGCCCTCCTGTGGTAACTGGGCCACGAGTGTCCTACTTTCAGGGCAATCTCAACGGCATGCGAAAGCCGGCACCGGCGGGAGTGAGGCCAATCTCTGGCAAGGCGTCAGGCGTCAACCATGCAGGTTGTCATGGCGGGCAATCTTCATGAGGTGATCGACCTCGGCCTTGTGCTGCACCAGGTTGCGCGCGTGCCAGCGTTTGATAACCCACATGAAACCGGCAATCACCAGGCCAAACACAGTGATGGCGGCAAAGGTAGGCAACCCCATGCCGGTGGACAGGCTGTACGCCGCGCCCAGCACCAGAATACAGGCCTGTTCATTGAAATTCTGGACAGCAATAGAGCGCCCGGCGCCCATCAGGTTGTGGCCGCGGTGCTGCAACAAGGCGTTCATGGGCACCACCAAAAAGCCCCCCAAAGCGCCCAGCATGATCAAAAACGGCGCCGCCACCCAAACGTTGTCAATGAAGATCAGCATGATGATGAGCAGACCCATGGCAATGCCCAGCGTAATGACGCGCGGCCCGTCTTCCAGGCGCATGCGCAGCGACGCCACCACCGCGCCCACCGCCATGCCAATGGCCACCACGCCCTGCAAGGCAGAAGCCTGGGTCACCGAATAGCCCAGCGCCGCGGCGGCCCAAGCCAGCACAATGAAGCGCAGGTTACCGGCCACACCCCAAATCAAGGTGGTCGCTGCCAGTGAAATCTGGCCCAGCTTGTCGCGCCACAGCCGGGTGTTGCACACCCAGAAATCGGGCAGCAAGGTGTACAGGCGCTTGGGCATGGGTCGCATTTCCACACCAGTGCTCGGAATGTGGGTGTTAAACCAAGCGGCCAGAAAGTAGACAAAAATCAGTACGCTGATGGCCGCCTCGGGGGCCGTGTTAACGCTGGTGGTGATCAGGGGCACGTCCACCGCCAGCAACCAGGACGAGATCACAGGCCCGACCAACTGACCGCCCAGCAAAACCCCCAAAATGATGGAGCTGATGGTCAGTCCCTCAATCCAGCCATTGGCCTTGACCAGTTGCGACGGCGGCAACAATTCGGTCAGGATGCCGTACTTGGCTGGAGAGTAAGCGGCGGCACCCAGACCCACAATGGCGTAGGCCATGAGCGGATGGCTGCCAAACAGCATCATCAGACAGCCCACCACCTTGATGAAATTACTGATCAGCATGACCCGGCCTTTGGGCATGGAGTCGGCAAAGGCACCGACAAAAG
>CAZLRQ010000268.1:0-3295 GCA_964562035.1 uncultured Rhodoferax sp.
AGCCGCATATTCACCAGATCAAATCCCTGACACCAAACCCATGCTCAACCTGCTCAAAAACCTGCTCACCAGTTTCATATCCCCCGACGCGAGCGCGTCGCCCGCCACCTTGGAGCACCGTTTGCAGTTGGCAACGGCGGTGCTACTGGTAGAGGTGATGCGCGCAGATCCCGCCATCAACGCCACCGAGCGCACCGCCACACTAGCGGCGCTGCGTCAGAAATTTGCTTTGGCCGATGATGAGTTGAATGAACTGGTGGCGCTGGCCGAGCAGAAGGCCCAGGGCGCGAATGATTACTTCAGCTTTACCAGCGGCATGAATGAGCACTTCACGCAGGCGCAAAAAATTCATGTGGTGGAGCTGATGTGGCAAGTGGCCTATGCCGATGGCCACCTGGACGCCAATGAAAACCACCTGATCAGCAAGATTGCCGGTTTGCTGCACGTGACGCATGGCGAATACATTGCGGCCAAGCTGCATGCCAAGCAGGCGGCACCGCTGGGTTAACCTCGCGGCCTCACCAACAAAGGAAAACCATGAAAAAACTGAATGTCACCATCAAGCTGGAAATGTTGGTCCCCGATGACTGGGCACTGGCTGAAACGTCGGAAGGCGGGCAAGTATTGAAGTTGCCCAACCAGCAGTTTCTGGACTTGGCCATTGAGCCACTGTTCGCCACCGACCCCGAAGAAACCTGGAGCAGCACGGAAGATGATGACGCGCTGAACGACATCTTGGACATGGTGGAGAGCGAAGAAGTGGTTTACGAATTCGTCACCCACTAATCCACCTGCGCCGTGCTGACCGGCACCCGCTGCGGTGCCTGGCGGCAGCGGCGGGGTTTTCTGGCTCTTTACAGCTTTAGCGGCGCTCGTTGCGCAGCAGGCGGGCCAGGTCATTGTTAAGCCGGGCCAGCTCGCTGCGCAGTTGCTGGCGCTCTTGCTGGGTCACCACCCCATCGCGTTTGAAACTGGCTTCATGGCGGGCAATGTCGCGCTCTTGGCGCTGCAGGCGCCGCGCCTCAGGGCGGGTCAGGCGGCCGGAGCGCAGCCCTTCGTCAATGCGCTGGCTGATGTTCTCCTGGCGGTTGTCGATGCCGTTGGTGTTGGCGACGGGCTTGGCGATGAAATCGCTGTTGGCCATCTTGCGTTCAACTTCAGCAGCCAGGCTTTCCAGCTCTGAGCGCAGTTGCTGGCGCTCTTGGGGCGTGGCGTTGCCATTGGCCTTGAAGCGGTTTTCACGCATATCAATGTCACGGTCGCGCCGGTATAGCTCTCGCGCTTCGGATGGGGTGATGTGGCCCGAAGCCAGGCCCTGCTGAATGCGGGCGCTGATGGCTTGTTGCGCGCGGTCAACGGCGGGGGTACTGGTGTTTTGCGCCATGGCGGGCGCTACGCCCAAACCTGCAAACAGGGCCGTGGCCAGCAATGAGGCAGTAATCAGTTTTGATGTCATGAAGTTCTCCAAAATAGTGGCTTGACGGATTCATTGTTGCCCCGCCTCGGCCCAAATCTTGTAGGACAAACGGACATTTACCCGGTGTTTACCGCCGGATTGCATGTGTTTCAAAATGTGGGGGAACCCCCTCACATCGCCCTCACCCCAACGCCGCCATGCACGCCCACGACATCCTCCATTTCTGGTTTGAAGAACTCACCCCCAAACAGCATTTCGTGAAAGACACCGCGCTAGACGCCGCGCTGCGCGAGCGCTTTGGCAGCACGCTGGAGGCGGCCGCGCAGTGCGAGCTATTTGGCTGGCGCCACACGCCGGCGGGGCGGCTGGCTGAAATACTGGTGCTGGACCAGTTCTCGCGCAACATCTTTCGTGACACGCCACGCGCCTTCGCGCAAGACGCGCTGGCGCTTGTGCTGGCACAAGAAATGGTGGCGCTGGGCCAGGACCGCGACCTGCCGGTGGCGCAGCGCGCCTTTGTTTACATGCCTTACATGCACAGCGAGTCGGCGCTGATTCACCAGCAGGCGATGCGGCTGTTTTCGCAACCAGGGCTGGAATACAACCTTGACTTTGAGCGCCGGCACCAGGTGATCATTGAGCGCTTTGGCCGCTACCCGCACCGCAACGAGATTTTGGGGCGGGCCTCCAGCGCAGCAGAGCTGGCTTTTTTAAGCGAACCTGGCTCGTCTTTCTAGCGCCCGCTGGCCCGCGGGCTCACAGCCCGATGCCATATTTGCGCAGGCGAATGGCAATGGCCGAATGCGAGGTGCGCAGCCGCTGCGCCAGCTTGCGGCTGGACGGGTACTGCACAAACAGGCGCTGCAGCAGAGTGCGCTCAAATCCTGCCACGGCCTCGTCCAGACTCTGCACGTCGTCGGTCAACACGGGGCTGTCAAAGGCGGTAGCGCTGGCCAGCTCCAGGTCAGCGGTGTCGATGACCGGGGCCTCGGTCATGGTCACGGCGCGAAAAATCACGTTTTGCAACTGACGCACGTTGCCCAACCAGGGGTTGGCCAGCAGGGCAGCGCCGGCGGCCGTGCTCAGGCGCGCACGCGGGCGGCCGGTTTGCGCGCAGCCGCGCGCCAGAAACACCTGCGCCAGCGGCAAGATGTCTTCGGTGCGCTCGCGCAGCGGGGGCAGGTTGAGCTGCAACACGTCCAGGCGAAACAACAAATCTTGGCGAAAGCTACCAGCGGCCACCATGTCTTCCAGCGCGCGGTGGGTGGCGCTGATGATGCGCACATCGGCCTTTAACTCGCGGTCGCCGCCCACGCGGCGAAAACTGCCATCGTTCAAAAAACGCAGCAGCTTGGCTTGCAAATAAGCCGACATCTCGCCCACTTCGTCCAGAAACAGCGTGCCGCCGTCGGTCAGCTCCAGCAGACCGGGCCGACCGCCGCGCAGCGCCCCGGTGAAGGCGCCGGGGGCATAGCCAAACAGTTCGCTCTCGGCCAGGCTCTCGGGCAGCGCCGCGCAGTTGAGGGCAAAAAACGACTGGTCGCGGCGCCGACTGCCAGCGTGGCAGGCGTGTGCCACCAGCTCTTTGCCGGTGCCGGTTTCACCACGAATCAGCAGCGGCGCATCAACCAGCGCCATGCGTGCCGCGCGCTGCTTGAGCTGGCGAATGGCGGGCGACTGGCCCAGGATGGACTCAAAGCCGCCAGCGCTGTAGTTTTGCAAGGCGCTCAGACGCTCACCCAGGCGCTGCGGCGCGTGCAGGGTGAGCACGGCGCCGGCCACGGTGCCACCGGTGTCGTGCAAGGCCACGGTTTCCAGCAGGTAGCGCTCGCCACCAATTTGCACCTCGCTGGCAGGCAAGCGGTAGCCTTGGTCGAT
>CAZLRQ010000269.1:0-3293 GCA_964562035.1 uncultured Rhodoferax sp.
CGGGAGGCGCTATGTTTGTCTCGCTTTTGCAACTTTTTGGTTTCGCCGCTGGTAAACCGGTACACTCGCGCGCCGATGAAAAACCACCGGCACAAGCCCCGGTGGTGCGCGATGCGCTGCCCGCCGGGCAACTAAAAACGCAGGTCAAACCTGTGAGGAGGCAAGAAGTGAAAACGCAACCCGGTCAAACTGAAGCGGCGACGCCGAAGTCCAAGCCTGCTGCAAAAGCAGCGACCAAAGCAGTGGTTGAGGCCGCTGTGCCGGCCAGCCCTAAAGCGCAGCCCAAGCCCCCAGTTGCTGTCAAAGTACCTGCAAAAGCTGCCAAAACTGCCCCGGTTGCCAAAGCCAAGCCCCTCGCCGCTGCGCCAGTCGCTCAGACTGCGCCGGTGAAGTCCGTCAAGCCGACGGCCCAAGATAAAGTAAAGGATTCTGTGAAAACGACGACCGATAAAGTCGGCAAAGCTGAAGTAGCTGCTGCCAAACCCAAAGTTTCCCGTGTTCTGGCTGCCGGTACGCTGAGCAAAGCTGCCGCCGCAACGCCGGCCAAGCCTGTAGCCCCCGAGCCTGCACCGCCCTCTGCCACGGGCGTGCCCGTGCGTGCGGGTCGTCCCTCTTCTCGCCTGGCACAGTTGACCGTGCCTTCCATGGCCCAGTCTGTCGCGTCTACCGCGGCCAAGGCCAGCTACGCGCAAATTGTGTCGGCCCCCCCGATCGTGCCGCCCTTGGCCTCGTCGATCAAAAAAGACCCCAAGCTGGCCAATAACTGGAAGTCCAAGCCCGTGGACCAGTTGACCGACGCCGAGCTGATGGCCATGTCCGACGACGAGTACATGAATGACACCCAGATGGCGTACTTCCGTCTGAAGTTGTCACGGCTCAAGGTTGATATTTTGAGCAGCGCGGGCGAGACCACCGAGCACCTGCGTGAAGACACGGTGGTGGTGCCTGACCCGGCTGACCGCGCCACCATTGAAGAAGAGCACGCCCTGGAACTGCGTACCCGTGACCGTGAGCGCAAGTTGCTCAAGAAAATCGAGCAGTCAATTGCCCGCATTGATGCCGGTGACTATGGTTACTGCGATGAGACCGGTGAAGCCATTGGTGTGGGTCGCTTGCTGGCCCGCCCGACCGCCAACCTGTCGCTCGAAGCGCAGCAGCGCCGTGAGCTCAAACAGAAAATGTTCGGAGACTGACGCTTGCTTGCTCGCCTGTCCGTGAACCGCCGGTAACGCATGGCCACCAAAGACAACAGTCCGGGCTTGCTGGCCAAGGTTGCCAAGTTCGTGCGCAATCCGACCAAAGATTGGTCGGAACTGGACAACCCTGAGCCGCCACCGGAGAACGGTTACACCAAGCAGGCGCTCAAGGAAATGATCGAGCGAAAGCGTCAAAACGACTTTGTGCGGCGACGCGAATTT
The DNA here is from genome assembly GCA_964562035.1 of uncultured Rhodoferax sp. Classification (GTDB taxonomy): domain Bacteria; phylum Pseudomonadota; class Gammaproteobacteria; order Burkholderiales; family Burkholderiaceae_C; genus Rhodoferax. The sequence goes on from CAZLRQ010000269.1 coordinate 1,419, forward strand.
GACCATTTGCGCAAGTTGCGGCGCAACGGGCCGATGATCCCGGTGGATCAGGCGGGCCGTCCCTCGTTTTTTCAGAGCAGTCTGGCGTCCAACGTGGACGAGCGGGCCATGACGATCAAGAAGATCGACGAGATCGAAGCCCAGATGTCCAAGCAGTGGTGGAAGGGCAAGCAGGACGACGTTTCAGTGCAGTCAGGCTTGGTGCCCCCTGTGCGCGCCATGCCTCCGGTTGAGGTGCCTGTCGAGGGCCAAGACGCCCGAGACGGTGAAAACAGTTTTGCGCCGACCCAGCCTTCCGAGCCCCAGCCTGACGTCAGCCAGATCACATCAGACTATGAACCTACCCAAATGGGCGTGTCCGCGGTGACCTTGGCGGGTCGTGCGCATGTGGCCCCCAGTCTTGTGGCGGGTCAGCGTGCCGGCAGCCGCAATTTTGAGGCGGGTTTCAGTGACTTCTCGTCGTCCAACCTGTTTTCCATAGAGCTGACAGACGATTTGAATGACCCGGATCTGGAGGAGGCCGCCATTCGTTTTGCCAATGGCGACGATGCGGGGGCCGAGGCGGGCTTGATGGCAGCATGGCAGTCGACCCAAGGCTCACCCGAGGCGCTTGATGCCTGGGCTGCCGCCTTGTTTGACTTGTACCGGGGAACGGGTCAGCAAGCCTCTTTTGACCGTTTGGCCCTGAACTACGCACAGCGCTCAGGTCGCACGGCACCCGCCTGGTTTTCAACGCCAGATTTGCTGGGTCAAACGGCTCTGGCGGCGTCTGCGGTGTCGGTGCCCGCGCCCCAAACGGTCTGGGCGAGTCCAGCTACCCTGGATTTTTCAGCGTTGCAGGCGCTGCGCCTTCATCTGGCCAACGCGCCTCTTCCGTGGCACCTGGACTGGCAGGCGCTGAGCGATGTGACCCCCGAGGCTGCGCGTGAGTTGGCAGGTTTGCTGGCCGACTGGTGTTTGCAACCGGTGCAGTTGCATTTCGAGGGCGTGGCGGTGCTGGAGCAAGTCTGGCGTGCGCGCACCCCGTCGGGTGACCGGGGTGTTGAGAAGCATTGGTGGCGTTTGCGCCTGGACACGCTGCGTATTTTGCGGATGCAGGATGAGTTTGAATTGGCCGCGCTGGACTACTGCGTGACTTATGAGTTGTCCCCGCCGCCGTGGCAGCTTCCCCGCTGCGAGTACCTGCAGGGTGCCGCGACGTTGGGATTGCAGACCGATACCCCTGTTCACGTGGGGACTGCGGCGCTCGCCCAAGAGAGCGCCAGCACGGCCCCGATGGGCCTGGACATCGTGCCCGTGACGGTGGTTGAGCTGACAGGCGAGGTGCTGGGGGATGCCGGGGATGTATTGAACGGTTTGCAGGCCGGGCGGCGGGCAGACCAGCTCACCATCTCCTGTAGCCGCCTGATCCGGGTAGATTTTTCAGCGGCAGGCAGTATCCTGAATTGGGTTTCCGTGCGGTCTGCCGAGGGCTGCGAGGTTCAGTTCTCCGATGTGCCGCGACTGGTCGCCGCATTTTTTAATGTCATCGGTATCAACGAACATGCCCGCGTGGTGTTGCGCGCTCGATGAGTTTCAAGCCCTGATGCGGTCCCGCCGTCATGCCTGTTGGCGCCACCTTTTTTGAGTTTTGAAGCCAGCCTTGTTATTGGGCTGGCTGACCTGAGTTACACACCCTATGGAACAATTTCACGGTACCACCATCATCAGCGTACGGCGCCAGACGCCCCAAGGCATGCAGGTCGCCATTGGCGGCGACGGCCAGGTCACACTGGGCAACATCGTGGTCAAGGGCACGGCCCGCAAGGTGCGCAAGCTTTACCACGGCAAGGTGCTGGCCGGTTTTGCTGGCGCCACGGCCGACGCTTTCACCCT
>CAZLRQ010000270.1:0-3284 GCA_964562035.1 uncultured Rhodoferax sp.
GCGGCACCTCCACTTGCGTGAGTTGCTGCCAATCTGACAAACCCATGCCCCGCGCTGATTCACGCACGGGCAGGGGCACCGCCTGCAAACCGGCCACGGTGGCCTGCACCACTGGCAGCAAGCCATACAACGCCAAGGCGATGAGCGCCGGGAGCTCACCAAACCCGACCACCGGCACCGCCAGGGCCAGCACCGCCACCGGCGGGATGGTTTGGCCCATGGACACCAGTGACTCGATCAAAGGTTTGAAAGGCTGACCCGCGGCCCGCGTGATGCCCACGCCCGCCAGCGTACCCACCAGCACCGAGATCAGGCTGGACACCAGCACCAGCACGCTGTGCTGCCACAGCAGTTGGGCAAATGGCTCTTGCCGGTACACCGGGCGTTCCAGCGCCGGAAACAGGTGGGCAAACAGCGGCTCGGAATACGGCAGGTAAACCACCAGCGACGCCAATGCCACGCTCGCCAACAGCAAGGGGCTGCGCCAAACACCAGTGCCCGAGGCGCTGCGTTCACTGCTGGCGGTCCAAGTCATGACAAGAGCCCTGGCCCAAGTGCTTGTGACCTATCTTGGGACGAGAAGATGTCTGAAGCGTGTAGCACACCAATGAGTTGGCCAGCTTCATCCAGCAGGTTGACCTGACCCGCGTGGTGCAGCGCCATGAACGAGACAGCTTCGCGCAGCGAGGTGCCATGGGGCAGTCCGGCACCCGCCACGGCGGGTTCAGCACGCGCCAGGGCATGGGCTGGCTGCAAGGACAAGAGCTTGAGCCCGAAGTCACTGCGCCCCACAAAGTCCGCCACAAAATCATTGGCTGGTTGGCTCAGCAGCGCCAGCGGTGAGGCCGCTTGCACAATCTTTCCTTCGTTCATGAGCACGATGCGTGTACCCAGCAGCAGCGCCTCATCAATGTCGTGCGTGACCAGCACAATGGTTTTGCCGGAGAGCTGGTGCACCCGTTTGAGTTCAAGCTGCAGCGTGGCGCGGGTCACGGGGTCGAGGGCGCCAAAGGGCTCGTCCATCAGCAGCACATCGGGGTCTGCCGCCAAGGCGCGTGCCACGCCCACGCGCTGCTGTTGCCCGCCTGAGAGCTGGTGTGGGTAGCGCTCACGGTAGACCTCGGGGTCCAGCTGAAACAGGTGCAGCAGCTCGGTCACGCGCTCACTGACGCGCTCACGCGACCAGCCCAGCATTTGTGGCACGGTGGCTATGTTGCGCGCCACCGTCCAGTGCGGGAACAAGCCCACCGACTGAATGGCGTAGCCCATGCGCAGCCGCAAGTCCCGCACCTTGAATTTGTAGATCTCTTCGCCGGCAAACAATATTCGGCCTGCGTCATGGTCTTCCATGCGGTTGATCATTTTCAGCAGGGTGGACTTGCCCGAACCTGAGGGCCCGATCACCACCACCAGCTCCCCGCGGGCAATGTGCAGGTTCAGCCCGTCAATCACGCGCAGACCGGCATAGGACTTGCCGATGTTCTGAAACTCAATCATGATGTTGCTTCCTGCGGGGCTGTGGCGCGCGTGGTGAGCGCCATGAGTAGCCTGAAAAACGTATCAGCCAGCACCGCCAGGCCCACCATGGGCAGCACGCCCAGCAGCACCAGATCGTGCGCGCTGCTGAACAAGCCTTCAAACATGATGGCGCCCAGCCCGCCCGCGCCAATGAGTGCGGTCACGGCCGCCAGACCCACCGCTTGCTGGGTGGCGGTGCGCAAGCCCGCCACCACAACCGGCCAGGCCAGCGGCACATCCACTTGCCAGAATATTTGCCCATCCGACAGGCCCATGCCGCGCGCCGCCTCCCGCACTGCGCCAGGCACCTGGTCCAGCCCGGCCAGCGTGCCGCGCACGACCGGCAGCAGGCTGTAGAGCACCAGTGCCAACACCCCGGGGGCCATGCCCACGCCGCTGATACCCGCGCGAGCCAAGGCCGGGTAGCTGGCGGCCAGCAGTGCCAGCGGGGCCATCAACAAACCAAACAAGGCCACCGATGGAATGGTCTGAATCACGTTCAGCACCGGAAACAACGCCTGCCGCCCAGTGGCTGAACGGCTCACCCACCAGCCCAGTGGTAAGCCCAGGCACACCGTGGGCAGCAAGGCGGTCAGCACAATCTGGATGTGCCGCACCACCGCCGGGCCCAGCACATCAGTGCGGTTGACAAACTCTTTGGCCAGTGACAGCTCGGCGCAGTGCCCGCTCAGAACAGGCCCCAGCAGCAAGGCGCCCAAGCCCAGCAGCACCCCGACACGGCCCAGCCAATTTGGCTTCAGGCGCTGCAGAGCGTCAGTCACCATGAGCCCTAGCACCACCCATAGCACCCAAAAAGCGCTGCCCAGCGAGGTTCTGGCCCAGGGTGATTCGACGGTGGTGATCTGGCTGGCGTGTTGCCCGGCCAGCATGAGAAGGGCCGCCATCAACAGGCCACTGATGAAGATCTGCAGCCCAAGCTGCCAGCGCCGGGGCGGCAAGCAGGGCAGCAGCGCTGCCAGCACCAGCAAGCCCATCACCCCCCAGGACGCCAATCCGCTTTGCCCTGCGCTCAGGTTGCCTGGCAAGAGGTCCAGCAGCGCCAGGGGCTCGCCCGACAGCAGCCGGTTGGGCGCCACCCGCAAAAAAGGCAAGCCCCACACCGCCACCGCACCCAGTAGCGCCAGGGTGACCGCCACGGGGTTCCAACGCGCAAGGCGTGTCTTGGTGGGCAAACCCATGGTGGGCGTAGCAACTTAACGGATGAGCCCTTTGGACTTCAGAAAGTCACCGGCCACTTTTTTGGCGTCTTGTCCTTCAATCTGGATTTTGGCGTTCAGAGCCTGCAGCGTGGGTCCGTCCAGCGCCTGAAACACCGGGGCCAGGATGGTGCTGATTTTGGGGTTCTTCAACAGCACCTCGTTGCGCACGATGGGCGTGGGCGCATAGATGGGCTGTACGCCCTTGGGGTCGTCCATGATGACCAGGCCCAACGCGGCGACCGGGCCGTCGGTGCCATAGGCCATGGCGGCGTTAACGCCCGAGGTTTTCTCGGCCGCGGCACGGATGGTGGCCGCCGTGTCGCCGCCGGCCAGCGTCAGCAACTGTGCGGGCTGGAGCTTGAAGCCATAAGCGCTCTGGAAGGCCGGCAGCGCGTCCGAGCGCTCCACAAACTCAGCCGAGGCCGCCAACTTGAACTGACCGCCAGCGCTGACCCACTTGCCCAGGTCGCTCAGGGTGATGAGTCGGTTGGCGGTGGCCACGTCTTTGCGCACTGCAATCGCCCAGGTGTTGTTGGCCGGCGAGGG
>CAZLRQ010000271.1:0-3267 GCA_964562035.1 uncultured Rhodoferax sp.
TGGACTACCTGCAAAAGCTGCACCGCATGTTTGGCGACTGGCACCTGGCCCTGGCAGCCTACAACTGGGGTGAAGGCAGCGTGAGCCGCGCGATTGCCAAAAACAAACGCGCCGGCCTGGGCACCGCCTACACCGACCTGACCATGCCGATGGAAACGCGCATGTACGTGCCCAAGCTGCAAGCGGTGAAAAACATTGTGGGCCGGCCGCAGGCCTACAACTCAAGCCTGCCGCTGATTGGCAACCACCCGTTTTTTGAAACCGTCGACATCAAGCGTGACATTGACGTCGCCCTGGCGGCCAAACTGGCCGAGGTGTCAATTGCTGATTTCAAGGCGCTCAACCCGTCCATCAGTCGCCCGGTCATCATGGCCGCAGGCACACCGCAAATTCTTCTGCCGTGGGACAACGCGACCGTGTTTCAGCGCAACCTGGAAGCCTATGCCGGGGGCCGACTGGCCAGCTGGACGGTGTGGGTTGCCCCCGCCACCATGAAGACGGCAGATGCGGCCGAACGCGTGGGCATGAGCGAGGAAGAACTGCGCAGCGTCAACAACATTCCACCGCGCGTGCTCATCAAGGCTGGCTCCAGCCTGCTGGTGCACCGCTCACACCGGCTGGAGACCGATGTGAGCGAGCATGCGGCTGACTTCGCTCAACTCTCGCTGGCGCCTGAAATCATTCTGAAGCGCCGGGTGCTCAAAGCGGGCAAGAAAGACACTGTGGCCAGCGTGGCCCGGCGTTTTGCCATCAGTGCCCAAAGCCTTGCCGACTGGAACAAAACCAGCGCAGTGGCCAAGTTCAAACCCGGCCAGCAGATTGTGCTGTTCTTGCCGACATCCACCCGAATCGCCGCCGCGCCCCAGCGCAAGATGACCCCAGCCAAGGCTGCGCCAAGCCGAGTGAAAGCAACAGTACGGGCAACGGCCAAATCCAAGGTCAAAGCCAAAATTGTCAAGCCGCAGGCCCGTGCCAAACCCGCGAAAACCACGCGCGTGGTCAAGAAATAAAAGCCAAAACGAGGCGAACTCCGTCGCTCAAGCCTTGAAACGGGCCTTGGCAACCTGGGCAAACTGGTTGGTGAACGCCCTGGACACATTCAGGTTTTGGGACTTCACGGCCGGGTGCAGCTCGGCAAAGACCTTCAGGGCCGTGCCGGGGCCGTCATCGGGCATCAGCCCGTCGGGCGAAATGACCTCACGCATCTTGTTGAAGGCCGCCAGGTACAGCGCCCGGTCCCCCAGCATGTCGAGCTCGGGAACGGTTTTGATCAAATCGCGCGGACCCGCGGTTTGCAGCCACTTCAGGCTGCGGACCAGCGCGTAAGTCATGGCCTGAATGGTGTTGGGGTGTTTGACGATGAAGTCAGCCGGTGCATACAGGCAGGCGGACGGCATGGCTCCCCCAAACAAGTCAAACGTTCCTTTTTGCGTGCGGGTGTCCACCACGACACGAATCTCCCCGCGTTGCTCCAGCATGGTCATGACCGGGTCACCATGGCTCAAGGCATGTACCTGGCCCAGACGAAAAGCCACCACCGCCTGGTCCATTGAAGCCAGACTCACGTAGCTCACATCACTGGCCCCCAAACCTGCGCGCGCCAGCATCAGGCGGGCCATCCGGTGGCCGGGTGCCTCAGGCGCAGACATGCCAATGCGTTTGCCTTTAAGGTCAGTCAGGGTGCGATAAGCGGGCAAAGCATGGGGCGACACGCCAAAAGCGACGCCCGGTGCACGTGCCAACAACACAAAAGACTGGCACATCTGGCCCAGCGCCTGCCATGCCAGCAATTGGTCAAAATCACCGGCACCCACCTGGGCGGCACCACTCACAACGGCCTGCGCAGCCGCTTCCCCCGAGGACATATCGAGGATATCCACATCCAGCCCCTCGGCCTTGAAGTAACCCAACTGCTCAGCCAGCGTCAGCGGCAGGTAGTGCAAGGCGGAGCGTCCGTCAACCGCAATAGCGACCTTCGCGCGCTCAAGCCGTGGCTGAGCGCCCAGCAGTGGCACCGCCAGTGACAAGGCGGACAAGGTGGTGACAGCCACCAGGGTTCGACGGTTGAGCGTCAATGGGTTCATGACAAGGGCCCTGTAGATCTCGTTTTTATTAAAGATCCAGCATAGCCACGCAGCGCAGCTGCGTCATCGGGAACATCCCGGGGGGGTTTGTACCTAGCTTGGTGCTAGCCCACAAAAAGAAGGCTGATGTTGACCCCTAAAGCCAGCATCCACACCAGCGAGCGCAGGTTGGCCCGGCCCATGACGTACAACAGGATGTAAATCAAACGCAGCGCAATGTAGACCACGGCCAAAGCGTCAACCCAACCCTGGTTGGCGCCAAGCTGGTGCGCAATGAGCACTGCGCCAATAAAAAATGGCAAAGCCTCGAAACTGTTGGCCTGGGCGGCATTGGCACGGGCACGCCAGGCCGTCTGTTGGGCCAACCAGACCCGCGGGTTGTCGTTGTCATAGCCACCATCGTGCGTGGGCCTACCCATGGCGCCCCACTTGGCAATGCCAGCACAGACGATGGGCAACAAGGACGCGACCAACACGCACCAGTAGGCGAGGGTTAATGGGTGACTCGGCATGATGGGTGACCTCAACAAACCAGCAGCCGGCTTAGCGCCGGTCTACCAGTGCATGGGCGATAGTGCCCAAATCAACATATTCCAGCTCACTGCCCACCGGCACCCCGCGCGCCAAACGGGTCAGCCGCAAGCCCTGGGCTTTGAGCCCTTCACTGATCACATGCGCGGTGGCCTCGCCTTCGGCGGTGAAGTTGGTGGCCAGAATCACCTCTTGCACCGTGCCATCGCGGGCCCGGTCAAACAGCTTTTTCAAGCCGATGTCTTTGGGGCCAATGCCGTCCAGGGGGCTGAGCTTGCCCATCAGCACAAAGTACAAGCCCTTGAAAGCGCCGGTGCGCTCCACCGCCGACTGGTCGGCGGGGGTTTCCACCACGCAGAGTTTGGAGGCATCGCGCCGGGCGTCCAGGCAGGTGGCGCAGATCTCGGCTTGCGTGAAGGTGTTGCACAACTCGCAATGGCGCATGCTGTCGGTGGCGACTTGCAGCGCCCTGGAGAGCGCCATGGCCCCCGCCCGGTCGTGCTGCAGCAGGTGAAAAGCCATGCGCGAGGCCGACTTCACCCCCACCCCTGGCAGGCAGCGCAGGGCCTGGATCAGCACCTCAAGCGCGTTGGTTTCTGCCACGCAGGGCTTAGAACGGAAACTTCATGCCACCGGGCAAGCCGGGCATGCC
>CAZLRQ010000272.1:0-3255 GCA_964562035.1 uncultured Rhodoferax sp.
GGGTAGGCCAGCGCGTCGCGCAGCGGTCCGTTGGGAAAATACGGCCGCTGGGGAATGAACATGGCCTGGGCCGGGCGGTTGATCTGGCCAGCGGCAAAAGGCCAAATACCGGCAATGCTGCGAAACAGCGTGGACTTGCCGCTGCCGGACGGCCCGCTTAGCAACACATGTGCGCCTGGGCCAGCCCGCAGCGTGGCGCCGCTCAGCAGTACGGGCCCGTTGGGCAGGGCCACGGTCAGGTCACGGGCTTCAAGGACTCCTGAATCAGTAGCTATTGAGGCAACAGGGACGGGGGCTAGAGCCTTAAATGATGCTTCAAAGCTGGTCAAGCGGTCGGTGGTGGCGCGCCAACTGGCCAGGCTGCTGTAGCTGTCCACAAACCAGCTCAGCGCGCCCTGCACCTGGCCAAAGGCGCTGGAGATCTGCATCAACTCGCCCAGTTGAATCGCGCCGCTGAAAAAGCGCGGTGCCGCCACCACAAACGGGAAAACCACTGCCGCCTGGCCAAAGAAGCTGGTGAACCAGATCAGGTTTTTTTGCGCCTTGATAAGCGCCAGGTAGTTGCCCAGCACCTTGTCAAAGCGTCCGTCCAACTGCGCCCGCTCCACCGTTTCACCCCGGTCCAGGGCGATGGATTCGCTGTACTCGCGCACGCGCACCATGTGGTGCCGAAAGTCGGCCTCCACCCGCTGTTGCTCAAAATTCAGCTTGATTTGCGGCCGCCCGATGTAGTGCGTGAGCAGGCTGCCCGCGGCGCAGTACAGCACCGCCATCCACACCATGAAGCCGGGAATGTTGTACTCGCTGCCGCCCACCGAAAACGCAAACCCGCCCGACAGCCCCCACAAAATGCCCACAAAACTGGCCAGCGTCACCACCGCGTTGAGCAGCCCCATGGTGAGCGACACGGTGAAGGTGGTGAACTGGTTGATGTCCTCCTGAATGCGCTGGTCCGGGTTGTCCGGGTGGCTGGTATCGGCATTGGGCCGGGCGGTAAAGCGGGCCAACTCCAGTTGGTAAAACGCGTGGTTGGCCAGCCAGCGCTGCAGGTAGTGCCCGGTCATCCAGGCGCGCCAGCGCATTTCCAGCAGCTGCGTCAGGTAAAACTTGTAGACCGCAATCACGATGAAGGCAAACGCCAGGTAGGTGAAGCGCCCCAGTTGCGCCCAGAACACGGTGGCATTTTTGTCCTGCAGCGCGTCGTAAAACAGCTTGTTCCAGTCGTTGAACAGCACGGCCATGTAGACCAGCCCGAGGTTCAGCGCCACGATGGCCAGCAGCAAGCCCCGGGCCTTCCACTTTTGCTCTGAATGAAAGTAGGGCCGGGTCAGCGCCCAGGCCTGGGCGGCAAAGGTTTTGAAGGCTTGTAGTTTGGCAGCGAGGGTCATGGGCAATGGGTATCAGGCGTTTGACACGCCGCTGGCCACATGGCCCGACGGCACGTGGCGGGAGGCTGAGTCCACATGCCCAGTCTGGTCGTCAAAGAAAAAATCAGGCTCAAACTCGCGCAAAAACTCGCCCTTGGGCAGCCCGCCTAAAAACATGGCCTCGTCCACTTCAATATTCCAGTCCATCAAGGTGCGAATGGCGCGCTCGTGCGCCGGGGCGCTGCGGGCGGTCACCAGCGCGGTGCGAATGCGCATGGCCGGCGTACCGGCGTGTTGCAGCCGCTGCAAAGCAGCCAGCAGGGGTTTGAACGGGCCATCGGGCAAGGGCTGGGCGGCTTTGTCAATTTCATGCTGCTGAAAAGCGCGTAAGCCTTGCGCTTGGTAGACCCGCTCCGCTTCGTCGCTGAACAGCACAGCGTCGCCGTCAAAGGCAATGCGCACCTCGTGCGGGTAGGCGTCGCCCGCGTGCACTGACTGCGGGTACACCTGCGCGGCGGGCACCCCGGCGCTGAGTGCGGCGCGCACGTCGCTCAGGTGCGTGCTCAAAAAAAGGTTGGCGTGCAGGGGTTTGAGATAGCGCCAAGGCGGCTGCCCGCGCGTGAAGCTGCCGCGCTCAATGGGCAAACCGTAGTGCTGCGCCGAACGAAACACCCGCATGCCCGAGACCGGGTCGTTGCGCGACAAGATGACCACCTCGACCGGCTGCGAGAGTGCGGCCGGCCTGACCTCGCCTGACTGCGCTGGAGCCGCATGGTTGAACGCCAGCAACTTCTTCACCAGCGAAAACGCCACACCCGGCTTGGCCGGAATGTCCAGCCTTGAGAGCTGCAAGCGCATGTAGTCGCGGTCGTCGCCCTGCTCAAAGACTTCGTTCTCTTCTTCAAAGTCAAACAGCGCGCGGCTCGATATAGCCACCACCAGCTTACCGTCCAGGGATGCGCTCATGGGTTAAAGCGGCTCGGCGGGTACGCTCGCCTCGGGCGCGGCAGGCTGGGCAGCCGCAGGTGCGTCCAGCTCATCAAACAACACAGCAGCAGGAATGGTGAGCGCCACACTTGCCAATTCCACAGCCTGGTCGCCGGCAAATGGGTGCAACACCCACAGGCCATCTGCTCCCTTGCGGTAGACATCAGTGGCGCGGGTGTCAGTGTCGATCAGCACGTACTCCTGCAGGCTGGCCAGCTTGCGATAGCTGCTGAATTTGGCACCCCGGTCATAGGCCGCCGTGCTGGGTGACAGCACCTCGACCAGCAGCGAGGGCTCGCGCTTGACCAGCGGGTCTTGCGCGTCGCGGGGACTGCAAGTCACAAGCACATCGGGGTAGAAAAAGCTGCTGTCGACATCGGTCTGCACCTTCATGTCGGCCATGAAGGTGCGGCAAGGGCTGCCCTTGAGGTGCTGGCGCAAGGCCATGTACACATTGCCGGTGACGGTGACATGTCCTTCAGCCGCACCCGCCATGGTAAAAACTTCGCCATCCACGTACTCGTGTTTTTCCGGTTGTTCAGCCTCCCAGGCCAAGTACTCTTCGGGAGAGAAATGCGGTTTCAATGCTGGGTTTGCCATGGTCAGGCCTCTCATTCACGGGGTGTTCACTGCTGCAAAAACATACGGTACACCGGATTACTGGTTTCTTCCACGTAAGGGTAGTCCAGCGTTTGCAAGAACTCAACAAACGCCGCGTTGTCTGTGGGTGGCACCTGCAAGCCAACCAAAATACGGCCATAGTCGGCGCCCTGGTTACGGTAGTGAAACAGCGAAATGTTCCAGCCCGGGCGCATCAGGCTCAGAAACTTCAGCAGCGCACCCGGTCGCTCCGGGAACACAAAGCGCAGCAGGCGCTCGTCTTGTGCGAGCTTGCTGTGGC
>CAZLRQ010000273.1:0-3232 GCA_964562035.1 uncultured Rhodoferax sp.
CTGATGCGCCTCAAGCAGGGCATTGCCATTGCCGGCACCCACGGCAAAACCACCACCACCAGCCTGGTGGCCAGCGTGCTGGCCGAGGCCGGGCTGGACCCCACGTTTGTCATTGGTGGCCGTCTGAACAGTGCCGGCGCCAATGCCCGCCTGGGCCAGGGCGACTACATCGTGGTGGAGGCCGACGAGTCGGACGCTTCGTTTTTGAACCTGCTGCCGGTGATGGCGGTGGTGACCAACATCGACGCCGACCACATGGAAACCTACGGCCACGACTTCGCGCGGCTCAAAGGCGCGTTTGTCGACTTCCTGCACCGCATGCCGTTTTATGGCGTGGCCATTTTGTGCACGGACGATGCGGCCGTGCGCGAGATCGTGCCGCAGGTGACGTGCCCGATCACCAGCTACGGCTTTGACGAAGGCGCTGAAGTGCGTGCCGTGGACGTGCGCGCCGTGGACGGCCAAATGCATTTCACCGTGCAGCGGCGCAACGGCATCGTGCTGCCCGACCTGGCGGTGGTGCTGAACCTGCCGGGCCGGCACAACGTGCTCAATGCGCTGTCGGCCATTGCCGTGGCGGTGGAGCTGAACATTTCGGACGCGGCCGTGCAAAAAGCGCTGGCCGAATTCAAGGGCGTGGGCCGGCGCTTTCAGCGCTATGGCGAGGTGGCCGTGCCCGGCGGCGGCTTCACGCTGGTGGACGACTACGGCCACCACCCGGTGGAAATGGCGGTCACGCTGGCGGCCGCCCGCGGTGCTTTCCCGGGGCGGCGGCTGGTGCTGGCATTTCAGCCGCACCGCTTCAGCCGCACACGCGACTGTTTTGAGGACTTTGTGAAGGTGATTGCCCAAGCCGACAGCGTGCTGCTGGCCGAGGTTTATGCCGCCGGCGAGGCGCCCATTGTGGCGGCCGACGGCCGCAGCCTGGCGCGCGCGCTGCGCGTGGCCGGGCGCATTGAACCCATTTTTGTGGACGACATTGCCGACATGCCGCGCGCCATTCTGGACAACGCCCGGGCGGGGGACGTGGTGCTGTGCATGGGCGCCGGCTCCATTGGCGCCGTGCCCGGCAAGGTGCTTGAGATGCTACAAACTTCAGAGCTAATGACGCAAGAGGGACGGGGGCTATGAGCCAATTTGACTTAAATTTGGGCAAGGTGGCGGTGCTGATGGGCGGCGCCTCGGCCGAGCGCGCGGTGTCGCTCATGTCGGGCGAGGGCGTGCTGGCGGCGCTGCGTTTGAGTGGCGTGGACGCGCACCCCTTTGACCCGGCCGAGCGCGAGCTGGCCGAACTCAAGCACGAGGGCTTTGCGCGCTGTTTCATCGCGCTGCACGGCCGCTTTGGCGAAGACGGCACGGTACAGGGCGCGCTGGAGTTGTTGGGCATTCCGTACACCGGCTCGGGCGTGATGGCCTCCAGCCTGGCCATCGACAAGGTCATGACCAAGCGCATCTGGCGCGCTGAAGGTTTGCCCACCCCCGCGTGGCAGCAGGTGGACAGCGCCGCGGCCACGGTGCAGGCCTTTGCCGCGCTGGGCAGCCCGATGATCGTCAAGCCCGACCGCGAAGGCTCCACCATCGGCCTGACCAAAGTTACCTCCGCAGCGCAGTGCGCCGAAGCCTACGCGCTGGCTGCCCGCCATGACGCCTACGTGCTGTGCGAGCAGTTCATCAGCGGTGACGAAGTCACCATTCCGGTGCTGGGCTCCGGCGCCGGTGCGCAGGCGCTGCCGGTGATTCGCATCGTGGCGCCCGACGGCAACTACGACTACCAGAACAAGTATTTCACCGACACCACGCAGTACCTCGTGCCCTGCGGGCTGCCCGAGGGCGAAGAGGCGCACATTCAGCAACTCGTCCTCAAGGCTTACCGCACGCTGGGCTGCCGTGGCTGGGCGCGGGCCGATGTGATGATTGATGCGCGCACGCGCCAGCCTTACTTGCTGGAAATCAACACCTCGCCGGGCATGACCAGCCACTCGCTGGTGCCCATGTCGGCCAAGGCGGCGGGCATTGACTACCCGGCGCTGTGCGTCGAGGTGCTGCGCCACGCCACGCTGGACTACGCTCCGGCGGCTGAGGCGAACTGAATCACCCCATGAACAAGCACCTGCCCGCGCCGCTGGACGTGAAACTCATGAACCTGACGGCCTCCGTCTTGTTTGTGGTGTTCGCGTTGCTGCTCGTGGGCACGCTGGCCGCCTGGGCGGCGCGCCACCCCCTCTTCACGCTGCAGGGCATCACCGTGGCCGGCGAGGTCACGCACCACAATGCGTTGACCTTGCGCGCCAATGTGGCGCCGCGCTTGAGCGGCACTTTTTTCACGCTCGACATCACGCAGGCGCGGCAGGCGTTTGAGTCGCTGCCCTGGGTGCGCCAGGCTGTGGTGCGCCGTGAATTCCCCAACCGCCTGAAGGTCTTGCTGCAAGAGCACCAGGCCGTGGCTTACTGGGGCGGTGAATCGGAGTCGCGGCTGCTGAACAGTTTTGGCGAGGTGTTTGAGGCCAATGTGGGCGAGGTCGAGCAAGACACCTTGCCGCGCCTGAATGGCCCGGAGCGCGAGGCCGCGCAGGTGCTGGTCATGTACCAGACGCTGCAGCCGCAGTTTGTGGCCATGGATTTGACGCTGGAGCAGTTGGAGCTGACCTCGCGCGGTGGTTGGCGTGCCCGGCTGGACAGCGGCACGCTGCTGGAACTGGGCAGTGGCAACCTGGCGGTTTTACAGGCCCGCGTGCAGCGTTTTCTGACCACCTTGACCCAGGTGACGGCGCGTTACGGGCGCAGCCCGGAGGCGCTGGAGAGTGCCGATTTGAGACATGAAGACGGGTATGCCATCCGGCTGCGCGGTGTGACCACCCTGGTCCCCGAAGCCCCCAAGGCCGTGAAGTAGTGCAGGCGCACAGCGAATGAAATTTGTAGAAGCAATCAGCAACAGGTGAATATATGGCGAAAGAATACAAAGACCTGGTCGTCGGGCTGGACATCGGCACCGCCAAAGTCATGGCGGTGGTGGCCGAGGTCATGCCCAACGGAGAGCTCAAGCTGGCCGGGCTCGGCATTGCGCCCAGCAACGGCTTGAAGCGGGGGGTGGTGGTCAACATTGACGCCACCGTGCAAAGCATTCAGCAGGCCTTGAAAGAAGCCGAGCTGATGGCCGACTGCAAGATCTCGCGCGTTTACACCGGCATCACCGGCAGCCACATTCGCGGCATCAACTCCAGCGGCATGGTGG
>CAZLRQ010000274.1:0-3206 GCA_964562035.1 uncultured Rhodoferax sp.
TCAGGCGGTGTTTGCGTGGGCCAGCCCAGCAAATGCTGCTGCGTTACCTCGCACAGCGCGGTGATCCAGGTGGGGTCGTCGTTGAGGCAGGCAATGTAATGAAACTCTTTGCCGCCGGCGTGCAAAAACGCCTCGCGCGCTTCCATGTTGATTTCTTCCAGCGTTTCCAGGCAGTCGCTGGTGAAGCCGGGGCACACCACGTCCACCCGCTTCACGCCGGCCTGGCCCATGGCAATCAGGCTGGGTTCGGTGTAGGGCTCCAGCCACTTGGCGCGGCCCAGTCGGGACTGGAAAGTAACCTTGAACTGGTCTTTGGCCAGGCCCAGGCGCTCGGCCAACAAGCGCGCCGTTTTATGGCACTCGCAGTGGTACATGTCGCCCAAGTGCAGCGAGCGCTCGGGCACCCCATGAAAACTCATCACCAACTGGTCAGGCCGGCCGTTGGCTTGCCAATGCTTTTCGATGTTGGCGGCCAGCGCGCCAATGTAGCCTGCGTCGTCGTGGTAGTGGTTGACAAAGCGCAGTTCCGGAATGACGCGGACCTTGCCCGCCCACGCGTACACCGCGTCAAACACGGTGGCTGTGGTGGTGGCCGAGTACTGGGGGTAGGCGGGCATGATCAAGATACGCGTGGTGCCCTGGGCCTTGAGTTCGTCGAGTTGCGAGGCAATCGAGGTGCTGCCGTAGCGCATGGCGTAGCGCACTTGCACGTTGTGGCCGCGCTGGGCCAGCCAGCCTTGCAGCAGTTTGGCTTGTTTTTCGGTCCAGATTTTCAGCGGCGAGCCCTCGGGCGTCCACACCGTGGCGTATTTGGCGGCCGACTTGGCGGGCCGAAAGCGCAGGATGATGCCGTGCAGGATGAGTAGCCACAGCAGCCGGGGAATTTCGACCACGCGTGGGTCGCCCAAGAACTCGGCCAAGTAGCGCCGCACATCCGCGGCGGTGGGGGCGTCAGGCGTGCCCAGGTTGCAAAAAAGGACAGCGGTGCGTGGCGCCTGGCCATGCTGAAAGGGGGGCTCTTTGGCGAAAGGGGACGTGAGTAAGGTCATGCCGTATTCTCCCGCACCTATGTTGAATATTTCCAAAATCAAGGCAATAACCCTCGACCTGGACGACACGCTGTGGCCCGTGTGGCCCGCCATTGCCGGGGCCGAGAAAGCACTGAACGCCTGGCTGGCACCCCGGGCACCGGGCGCTGCCGCGCTCATTGGCGATGCCACCAGCCGCCTGGCGCTGCGCGAAGCGGTGCAGGCCGAGCGGCCTGACAAGGTGCACGACATGAGCTTTTTGCGCCAGGAAATGCTGCGCCAGGCCTTGCAGCGCCATGGTGAAGACACAGCCTTGGTGGCGCCCGCGTTTGACGTGTTTTTGACCCAGCGCATGAAGGTTGATTTGTTTGAGGATGCCTTGCCCGCGCTCACCTTTCTGGCCCGGCGCTTTGCCTTGGTGGCGGTGTCCAACGGCAATGCCGATGTGCACCGGGTGGGCATAGGCGCGCATTTTCAGGCGAGTGTGAGCGCGCACGTGCTTGGCGTGGCCAAGCCCGATGTGCGGATTTTTCACGCGGCTGCCGCCAGCGTGGGTGTGGCGGCGGATGAAGTGCTGCATGTGGGGGACGACGCAGCGCTGGATGTGCTGGGCGGCCTGAAGGCAGGCATGCAGACGGTGTGGGTGAACCGGGAGGGGCACGCGTGGGGGCATGCCTTGCGGCCGCATGTGACGGTCTCAACCTTGCACACCTTGTGCGAGCTGCTGGCGGGGGTGCCAGTGCGGGCTGGGTAACGGCGAGGTGGTAGTACGGTGTGGTGTGCGGTGTGGGCAGCGCGGGGTTGATTCCGCGTTTACCGGGTGGTCCACTGGCCGTCGGTGGACTGGGCGTAGTTCACGTGATGTGGCACCAAGAGCTGCCCTTGCGCGTTGGGAATGGCCTGGATCTGGATGACGGGTGGCGTGCCCACCACGCCGCCAAAGATGGTGGCAAAGGCGGAGTCGGCAGCGTCGCGGCCCGTGCCAAAGCGCACAAAACCCATGGGAATGGCCACGCCCGAGGGGTCAAACATGTACCAGCGGTCGCCCAGGTAAACCTCCACATAGGCATGAAAGTCAGTGGGGCCAAGTACGGGGTCGGCACCGTAGTCAATGCCGGTGGCAAAGCGGGCGGGAATGTTCACTGCGCGGCACAACGCAATCATCAGGTGGGCAAAGTCGCGGCACACGCCCACCTCTTCAATCAGCGTGTCCACCGCGGTGGTGTTGCCATCTGACGAGTTGGAGCGAAAGGTGACGCGGTTGAGCACCCAGTCGCGGATGGCCTGCACCCGGCTGTAGCCTTGCCACAGGTGCCCAAACTCTTTCACGGCCAGCTTGTGCAGTCGGTCAGACTGGCAGTAGCGGCTGGGGTAGATGTAGGGCAGCACGGCGCCCGGCAGGTCGGCCACGGCCACCTCGCCAATGTCGTTGGGCTGGGCGGTGTGGTGGTCCAGGTCAACCGTGGCGGCGTAGCGCACGGCCAGCGGGCCGGGCAGGGCCTTGAGGCGCAAGTAGCGAGTGTGGGTGATGGGGTCGGTGTAGATGTTGGGCGGCAGGATTTGGCTGATGTCGAGTGACTCCATCACCACCTGCTGGTGCGGCGTGTGCGCCGCGTGGATGCTGAAAATGAAATCGCAGCCGGGCGGGGCGATGTCGTAGTTCAGCTCAATGGAAAATTGAAGTCGAATCAAGGGGTGCTTTCAAAGGGGGGCGTGTGCTGTGGGGCCACGCACGAAGCGTGCCGCACAACGTGGTGCGGGGCTGGGGCGGCCTGAGCCGGACCGGCTGGTAGCATCATGCGCTCAATCTTTCCGGGAGTTTTCAATGGGTTTATTCGATTCAGTGTTGGGTGCCGTGAGCGGTCAGTTGCAGCAGCAAGGTGGTCTGGCCAACGTGCTGGGCGGCTTGCTGGCGGCCGACGGTGGTCAGGGCGGTTTGGGTGGTTTGGTGGAGAAGTTCAACCAGGCGGGGCTGGGGGACGTGGTGGCGTCCTGGATTGGCAAGGGTGAGAACCTGCCGATTTCGGCCGACCAGATTGCCGGTATTTTGGGCAGTGACGCGGTGGCCAGCGTGGCCCGCCAGTTGGGTATTGACCCGGCGCAGGCGGCTGGTCAGTTGTCGCAAATGTTGCCGGGGTTGGTTGACCAGCTCACGCCTAACGGCACTTTGCCCCAGGG